>CALWTO010000038.1 GCA_944384485.1 uncultured Clostridia bacterium | reverse complement strand
GGTTATAATGAATTTAAGTTTACTTTGCGGATGGTTTCAAGATTGGGGACTTGCAATAAAAGAAGGACTAGGGCAAACTGGTTTAATCATTTGTCTTGTAATGCTTGGTTGTCTTGCCCTTATGATTGCTTGGAATATTTTAAAAGCATCATTAGGAAAATCAAAAATAAAAATCCTTTGGGGTCAAATTGTTTTGTTGATTATTGTAATTTTGTTTATTGTGTGGTTCTTTACATTGGTTTAAGGGGAGAAAAATATGAAAAATTTATCATTAATTTTAGCAGGAGAAAATCAAAGTGATTTCTTAACCACTTTTGTTCCTATTTTAAGATATGTTCTTTTTGGGATTATTATTGTTTGTGCTATTGTTCTTACTATCACAACACTAATGCAATCGAATGATTCAAATAGCGGTATGGATGCGTTTACTGGTGCAAGTCAAGAAAGTTATTATTCTCAAAACAAGGGCGCTTCTAGAGATGGTATTTTGAAAAAAATCACTATCGCTATGGCTTCTATAATTTTTATTTGCACAATTTTGTTCTTCTGTTCACTTTTAATAAACACTGTAGGATAAGGTGATATATGGAGTTAAAAAGAAAAATATTGTCATTGCTTAGTAAAGATGGTTTGGCTTATTCTGGGCTGAACAATCTTTTTTCTTTTATATCAAAAACTTATAACATTTCAGTCAGTGAAGTAAAAAAACAATTTGATAAACTAAAAAATAACGGTGAAATATTTGAAATCAGAAAAGGAAAATTTATCACTATTCCTTCTCATGGTTATATTAAAGGCAAATTTATTGGCAATGCTAAAGGTTTTGGCTTTGTTCAAACTGATACTTTAGGTGAAAAGGAAGATGTTTTTATTCCTGCAAATTTAACAGGAAATGCAATTGACGGCGACTTGGTAATTGTAAAAATACTTTCATCAAGTGAAGAAGGAATAGATGGAAAGGTTGTTGACATTTTTAAACCTATTGAAAAAATTGTCGGTGTTGTTGTAAAAGTTGGGAAAAATTATTTTTTAGAGCCAGACAATAATCATATACCTTTTAAATTCAAAATTCTTTCGTCTTCTGTAAAATATCTTGAAAATGATAGAGCAGTAGCAAAGGTTATTAGAAACACTAAAACTTTTTCTGCTCAAATTGTTGAAAATTTGGGTTTGCAAACTGATATAAAAGCATGCGAACTTGGAATTATTCGTGAATACAATTTATATGAAACTTTTCCTGAAAATGTTTTGGAAGAATGTGAAAAGATTCCAGACAAAGTCCTTGAAAAACAAAAGAAGAACAGAAAAGATTTTACAAAAGAAACAACATTTACAATTGACGGCGAAGATGCAAAAGACTTTGATGATGCCGTATCTATAAAAAAGAATGAAAAAGGAAATTATGTTTTATCAGTACACATTGCTGATGTTGGAGAATATGTAAAAGAAGGCAGTCAAATTGATGAAGAGGCTTATAACAGAGGAACAAGTGTTTATTTCCCAACCTCTGTTTTGCCTATGTTGCCAATCAAATTGTCAAATGGGATTTGTTCTCTTAATGAAGGGGTAGAAAGATTGACACTTTCTTGCATAATGGAAATAAACCAAAATGGTGAAGTTGTTTCTCATCAAATCTATGAAGGTGTTATAAAAAGTTGCGCAAGATTGACTTATACAGAAGTTTACAAAGTTTTATGTGGGGAAAAGGCTAGCGCAAAAGCAGAAAAAGTAAAAAAAGATTTACTATTGATGTTTGAATTGTCAAAAATTTTACAAGAAAAAAGGAAAAGGGAAGGCAGTTTAGATTTTGAAATTCCTGAAGTTGAGTTCGTTTTTGATGAAAATGGCATGGCTGTTGATTTAAAAGAAAGAGAACGAAATGCTGCCCACAGGCTTATTGAAGATTTTATGGTGATAGCGAATGAAACTGTAGCGAAAGAATTTAATGATAAAAAATTGCCTTTTGTTTATCGTGTGCATGAATCTCCTAGAAAAGAGAAAACAATTTCAGTTATTGAATTTTTGCAAGGGGTAGGGGTAAAAACACCTGCGTTGCCTGAAATTGTAACATCTAAATATTATCAATCATTACTTGACCAAATTGAAGGAGAAGATTATCAAAAGACAGCCAATAAAATTATTTTGCGTTCAATGCAAAAAGCAAAATATTCAAATCAATGCTTGGGGCATTTTGGGCTTGCTTTAACATATTATTGTCATTTTACTTCACCTATAAGGCGTTATCCAGATTTAACAATTCACAGAATAATTAAGGAAAGTTTGCACAAAAAGAACATTCAAAAACAAAGAAGAGAAGAACTTGAAGAATTTACTTATCAATCGGCTGAACAATCAAGCTTGACTGAAAGAAATGCAGAAAAATGTGAAAGAGAAGTTGATGATCTTTGGAAAGCATATTTAATGAAAGATAAAATTGGGCAAGATTTTGATGCGATTGTTTCGTCTGTAACAAATTTCGGTGTTTTTGTTGAACTTGAAAACACTGTTGAAGGATTAATCAAAATTGAAGATTTACCACAAGATAGTTATTTATTTTTTGAAAAACAACTTAAATTGAAAGGCCAGCATTATTGTTTTTCAATTGGAGATAAACTTAGAGTAAAACTTGTAAATTCTAACATTTACACAAGAAAAATTGATTTTACTCTTGCATAAAATGTATTTAAAAAAGGCAAAAAATATTGAAAACAATTAAAAAAACTAAAAAAAATTCAATTATTTTTGCTTTTTTTTAAAAAAGGGTATTGAAATTGTGTTTTAAACATGGTATAATGGAGGCGAGATGAAGAACATAACTACAAACAAAAAAGCATTTCATAATTTCTTCGTTTCAGATATGGTTGAGGCAGGCATTGTTTTGAAGGGTAACGAAATAAAGTCTGTGTTGGCAGGAAAAATTAATTTGTCTGATTCTTATATTGTTATAAAAAATGGCGAAGTAATTTTGAAAAACTGCTACATAGCACCTTATCAAATCACTTCAAATTCGGTGGAAACAAAACCTGACCGAAAACTTCTTTTGCATAAAAGTGAAATACATAAACTTGAACGCAGTCAAAAAGAAAAGGGATTTTCTATAGTTCCTACCAAAGTTTACTATAATAAAGGGTTGGTTAAAGTTGAGATTGCTCTTGCTAAAGGTAAAAAACTTTATGACAAAAGAAATGTCCTTAAAGAAAAAGCAGTAAAAAGGGACATAGAACGCGAACTAAAAAACTTTTAACACCGCTTCGGGGGCGTTATTGGTTTCGACAGGGAGCTAGGCTTAAAGCGCAAAGCGTGTGGTAGTCGTCCAGGCCTACCTAAAAATGGACAGCGTAAATAAACGCAGACAATCAAAATAGTTACAATGCAGTTCCAATGGCTGCCTAAGTAACAAACAAAAAAAAGGTCAACAATTTGACCAACTCTACTGCAAAGTGGCTGTTTGCTTCTAGGGTTCAATTTAGCCAAAATTCTATGATGAGTTTGTCTTTTTAGTTATAGAAAAATCAAAAGACTAGTCAAAATCGTTTGTTTATGGACTTTATTTTGATGAAATTTAAACATAAACTACACACGTAGAAAAACTTTGAGTTGGTTTCTTGGAAGCGGGTTCAAATCCCGCCGTCTCCACCAAAATCTGTAAAATAAGAAAAAAGGAGTTTTTATTATGACAAGTACAGTAATTGTAACAGTTGTTATAGTTTTAGGAATTATTATTGCAGGAGGATTTTTAATTTATTTCCTCGGAGATTTATTTATGAGCATTGCTAGCCACGGCAAAAAAGATGACGAACTTATTAAAGATAAAACAAGAAGAGATAGTCAAAAAATCAATCAATACTTACAACAAAACTTTCCAGAAGATGCTGAAAGAATAAAAAATGATCCTGATTATTCTAATGTTTTGTTGAGTGGCGGCAAAGTTGAAGCTTATAATCCAGAAGAAGAGAATGTTGAGGAAAATACTGTAGAGGATATTCAAGAAGTTGAGGAAGCTCCAGTTGAAGAAGTTGAAGAAGTTGAAGAAAAACTTGAAGAAGCTCCAACTGTTGAAGAAATTTCTGAAGAGGAAAACGAAGAAGCTGAAAGAATTGCAAGAAGAAGACAAGAAATTTTAGACAGAATCAATCGTCTTTCTCAAACAATGGAAGAGGAAGAAGCAGAAGAAGAGGAAGAAGCAGAAGAGGATACTGATTCAACAGAAGAAACAGAAGAAGTTGATTTGACTGAGCAAGAAGAAGCTGAAGAAGAAAGTAACAGCGAAACAACAGAAACTGAAGAAGAAAATAAAGAAGAAACTGATGAAGGTGTTGTAGGATATTCTGTTGAAGAATTGCAAGAAATAATTGCAAGTGAAAAAGATGAACTCAAAGCAAACGAAAAAGAGCTCAGAAAATGCAAAAAGGAATTTATCCCTTTAAGAAAAGTTAAAAGAACTCTTGAAAACGATGAGAAGAAACTTCGTAGAAGGGAAGCTTTGGTTGCAAAACAAAAAGTTGAACTTTATGGTGTAAACAACATCGCTGATATTGACCAAGAAAAAGCAAAAAAACTTTCAGAAGATTTGGATTTGCTTGATGGACTTAAACTTTCTGTTCAACATTGTCAAGAAGTGATGAGCAAAAATCAAGAAAGATATCCATTACTTGAACAAATTTTCAATTTGCTTTCTTCTAGAAATGCAGAACTTAAAGCAAGTATTGCAGAACATGAAAATATGCTTGCGAAATTGAATAATACAGACACAGAAGAATAAGTTTAAAAGGACTTTGGTTGATTGAAAAATTTTATTTTTAATAAATCAAAGTCTTTTTTTATAAAGGGAGAAAAAATGAAAGTTATTCCTAAAATTGAAGACCTTTTAAAAATTATCAGAACAGGTGCTGATTTAAAAGAAAACGAATGGTCATTAATGAAATATGACATTGCTGAAATAGATGACATAAATACTGCAGAAATTGTTTTTAAAAATAAAAAGACAAAAAAAGATTTGGTTTTTAAATTTAAAAATGGTTACATCTATTGTGATGAATTAAACCCAAAAATGAAACAAAATTTAATTTCAGAATATTTAAAAATTTATAATAATAATGCATTATTGGAAATTAATAAAAAAATTGATAGTGCTAAAGAAAGTGTAATTAGTTTAATTTTTGAGAACATTTACAATTCTCAATATTTAACAAATGAACAAGTTGGACTTGATATTAATCTTATGAAACAAATCTTAAATATCGGCTCTCAAAATAGTTCTTTTGTAGTTTTAAAAACAGGCAACCAAGTAGATATAAAAAATGTAAATAGAGGGGATATTTTTACAGTTGAAAATACAATCGTTGTAGGTCAAAATTCATTTGCAAAAAATAGACCATATTTAATTTTTGGCAAAGATGAAAAAGCTGGAATGGTTTATGGGACATTTCTTTCAACTAGTTCAAATGATACAAAATATCACAAAAAAGAACTTAACATTAAATTTTTTGATAAAGAATATTTAAATGAAACGGGGGCAACTAATACCTATTTAATTTTTGATTTATATCAACCTTTAAGTAGTGATCGTCTAATTAAAAAAGTTGGACAATTAGATCAAGTGGAAACATTAACTTGCTTGAAAGAAATATTGGAATTTCATAAAAATCAATCTTTAGATACAACTTTTACTGAAATAATAAAACAAGATAATGAAACTCAAAGTAAAAGTGAAGAATTAATTAATGATAAAAATTCTGAAATTTTAGATGAAAAAAGAGAAGAGTTAAATTATTCTGAAGAACCAACATACGAAATTGATGATAATCATGATTGGGCGAGAGAACATATTAACAATACACATAAATATTATACATCAAATGGTTCGTTTAATTGTGAATTTAAAGAAGTAGCACTTGACAAAGATTTGGAAGAAGAATTAAAACAAATAGTCATTGATTATTGTAAAAAAGAAAAAATAAAGATAGCAAACAATGCTAATGGTATTGTTTTTCAAGAAAACTGTGATTTTTATGGTCAGGTTGAAGGATATAAAATCTATGTTAATAAAAATTCAAAAAATGTTAAAAATTTTCCAAGCAAAACATTTACATTAGATTCTTTCGCGGTTAAAATTGGAGAATATAAAAAGTTTACAAATTACGAATTGACAAAAAAATTAAGACAACTACAACAGAAAAAAAATCCTTATTATTATATTTATTTGACAAACTATTTATTTTACGTTGCTGATAAAAATGCAAGATATGAAACTAATGATTTTTTAGCAAAAAATGGAATAAAGTATAATAATGTTTTTTCTGGTATAAAAAATTTATCAGTTGAAGATATTTATTTTGATAGAAATTATTTCTATGAGGATGAAAAATTAAATCAAAACGAAAATGAATAAGAGGTTGCAAATGGAAAATAAAAATAATTATCCAGAACAACAAATTTGGACTAGACTTTCTAAAGATAAATTAAATAAAGAATATTTTTATAATGAAAATACATCTTTTATGTGTAATTATAAAGATGTTTTTCCTAACAATGAAGTTATAGTAGAACTTGTAGGTGAGATGCTTGAATATTGCGAAAAAAGATTAAATATAAAAGTTGCTAATCAAGAGCGATCTATCGCAGTGAGAGAAATTTGTGATAAAAATAAGAATGTGAAAGGTTATGAAATTTCTCTAAATGATAATACAAAAAATCATGATTTGTATCCCAATATTAAATTTTTTGTAAATGCGTTTGTAGTAAATTTTGGAGAAAAATATAATAAAAATAACAACTATTTAACAAAAAAGTTGCATCAATTACAACAAAACAAAAATCCGTATTATTACATTTATTTGACAAATTATATTTTGGCATGTGTATATCCAAAAATTTCAAATGGAAAAGATATTGATTTTAATAAAGTTTTATCTGGTTATGGACTTAAATATAATAATAGATTTTATAACGTAAAAGGAATTAGGCTTGAAAATATTCTTTATGATAAAAAATATTTTTATGGAGAAAAAAAGAATAATGAAATTGAAAAATAATAGACAATAAAACTTATTGTCTATTTTTTACAAATTCTTCTTATAGGAAGATTTTGCCTTTTTAAGTTGCTTATAGGCTACAATAACAATATAATTGTCGAACAAAGGAGAATTTGTGGAATATTTGTCAAATTTTAGTAAAAATTTAAAAATATTAATGAAAGAAAGAAATCTTAAACAAGTTCAAATTGCACAGGCGGTAGGGTGTAATAAAGGCACTGTTTCAAAATGGCTTAATGCTAAAATTGAACCAGGTTTGATTTATCTTGCAAAACTTACTAAAATTTTAGATTGCACATTTGAAGAACTTATTTCTGAATGATTTTGTTTCTTTTGTTTTTTATGTTATAATTTAATTATGATAAAAATTACTAAAAATTGGTATGAACTATTAAAAGAGGAATTTGCAAAAGATTATTTCATTTCTTTGCAAAATTTTTTAAAGCAAGAATATTCTACACGAATTATTTATCCAAAAGAAGAAAACATTTTTAACGCATTAAATTATTTGCCTTTTGAAAAAATAAAAGTTGTTATAATTGGGCAAGATCCTTACCATGGAGAAGGCCAAGCACAAGGACTTTCTTTTTCTGTTCCTGATAATTTTCCTTTCCCGCCTTCACTTGTAAATATTTTTAAAGAAATTGAAAGCGACTTAAATATAAAATGCAAAAATTCAGGAAATTTAATTAGATGGGCAAAGCAAGGTGTTCTTTTGCTCAACACTGTTTTGACGGTAAGGCAAGGGCAAGCCAATTCACACAAAGATAAGGGATGGGAAAAACTTACTTCAAAAATTATTCAAATGGTTGGCAAAAAGAAAGAACCTGTTGTGTTTTTATTATGGGGAAGTTTTGCTCAAAGTTTTGAACCTTACATAGAAAAACAGCATTTAGTCTTAAAAGCTCCTCATCCAAGCCCATTGTCAGCATATAGGGGATTCTTTGGTTGCAAACATTTTTCAAAATGTAATGATTTTTTGATTAAAAATGGAGAAGAACCTATAGATTGGAGTTAAAAACAATTGACATAAAAAATTTTTTATGATAAAATTGGCATAAATCAAAATGGTGGAATAATATTAGTAGGTTATAATTTGGCATTCAGAGAGAAGATGGTTGGTGAAAATCTTTTGTGAGTTATAAACCGAATTACAATTATTTCAAGTTTTGCGTTATCCAGCGAAATGGTTCAATAAGGAGCATTTAAAATCTAATTTAAATTTTGATTTAATACGAGTAAAGATTTCTTAATGCTTGAATTTAGGTGGTACCACGAACGCACACTTCGTCCTAAAACAAGATGAAAGTGTGCTTTTTTATTGGAGGTTTTTATGATTGATAAAAATTTGTTTAACATTTTGAAAGAGAGAGGTCTGTTATATCAATGTACTGATGAAGAAAGTTTGAAAAAATTGTTGGAAAGTGGTCAACCAATAACTCTTTATGAAGGAACTGACCCTACGATGGATAGCATACACATTGGACATTGTGTTCCTTTTTGTGTGCTTAGAAGATTTCAACAAGCAGGACATAAGGTTATTCTTTTAATGGGTGGGGCGACTGCATCTATAGGAGACCCAAGTGGAAGAACTGAGATGCGTGCAATGTTGACAAAAGAGCAATTAAATCAAAATATCGAAAAAATCAAAAAAACACTTTCTATATTTTTAGATTTTGAAGGTGAAAATAAAGCAGAAATTGTAAATAATGCAGATTGGTTTAAAAATTTAAATTATATTGATTTTATGCGTGAAGTTGGAGTGCATTTTAATGTAAACAAAATGCTTTCAAGTGAAATTTATGATAACAGAATTAAAGAGGGAGGATTAACTTTCTTTGAAATGGGGTATATGCCTATGCAAGCTTATGACTTTGTGCATTTAAACAAAAAATACAACTGCGTTTTGCAATATGGCGGTGCTGATCAATGGGGAAACATTGTTGCAGGAGTTGAACTTAGAAGAAAATTAAATTTTGCTAACAATGAAAATGTTCAGTTAATCGGTGCGACAAATCCTTTATTGTTAACACCAGAAGGCAAGAAAATGGGTAAAACAGAAAAAGGTGCTATTTGGATAGATAAAGATAAAATTTCTGCTTATGATTTTTATCAAGGTATTTATCAAACTCCAGATGCTTGCGTAGAAATGATGTATGCTCTTTTCACTGACGAACCTATGGATAAAATCAAACAATTAATAAAAGAAGATATTGTAAAAGCTAAGAAAGAGTTGTGCTTTAAAATTACTGAATTTGTAAGAGGTAAAGAAGATGCTATTTTAGCACAAGAAATGGCAAACAATTTGTTTGTTCAAGGAGGAGACAATGCTCCTGAATTTGAACTTGAAAAACAAATAGTTGAAAATGGGGTTGGAATTTGTGATTTGTTATTTATGACCAAACTTTGTTCTTCAAAAAGTGAAGCAAGAAGAATGATTGAAGGTGGCGGAATCTCAATGAAAGGTGAAAAAGTTTCAGACTTTGGTTTAATTGTAAAATATAGCGATTTTGATAATGGAAGTTTATTACTTAAAAAAGGTAAAAAGAATTTTATTAAGGTTGTTATAAAATAATGATTGAATTTGAAAAAACTGTAGAAATCACGGAAAAAAAGTCCAAATTTTATGGCTATTTGCTTCTTTGTGAAAATGAAGAAAATCTTAAAAATGCAGTAGCTTTTTTAAAGAGTGAGCACAAAAAAGCAACTCATATTTGTTGGGCTGTAAGAATGGAACATCCATTTTTTGAAAAAGCGGTTGATGATGGTGAGCCATCTGGAACTGCTGGCCGACCTATTTTAAATGTGCTTCAAAAAAAAGGCTTGCAAAATGTGGTTGTTTTTGTTGTAAGATACTTTGGTGGAATAAAATTGGGTGCAGGTGGTCTTGTGAGAATTTATAGCAAAGTTGCAGGAGAACTCGTAAAATGAAAACGATAACAGAAATAAAAAAAATTGGTAAAGGTAATAGATATTATCTTTTTGTTGATGATGAAAATTTGGGAGTTTTTGAAGCAGAAGTTCTTGCAAGACATTGTTTAAAAACAGGCCAAACATTTGATGATAAATTTTTTGATGATCTACTTATTGAGAATGGAGATTTCGCCTGTTTTAATCGCGGACTTGCACTTTTAAGCAAAGCCATGAAAACAGAAAAATTGTTAAGAGATTATTTAAAAGAAAAAAAATATCCGCTTTCTTGCATTGAAAAGGCAATTAATAAATTAAAAGATTATGGTTATATTGATGATAAGGCATATGCAGAAAATTATATTTCATTAAACTCTAGTGCTAAAAGCAAGCGAAAAATAAAATATGAATTACTTTCAAAGGGAGTTGAAAGCGAAATTATAGATCATTTATTAATTGATAATTTTAACGATGAAGATGAACTAAATCTTTGCAAAAAGTTGGGATTAAAGTTTATGAAAAATCGAGAAATTGATTTGGCTAACA
Organism: uncultured Clostridia bacterium; assembly: GCA_944384485.1. Taxonomy (GTDB): domain Bacteria; phylum Bacillota; class Clostridia; order Christensenellales; family UBA1242; genus Caccovivens. Next base: position 870 of record CALWTO010000038.1, on the reverse strand, counting down.
AGCAAAAATTTTATAATCATCTTGCAGGAAAGGGATTTAATTTTCAAATGATTGCAAATGCTTGGGAGGAAATAACAAGTGATAGGAATTGATATAGACGAAGTTGAGAGATTTAAAGAAGATGATGTATTTTTAAATCGAATTGCTTTCCCGCAAGAAATTGAACACATTAAAAATGCTAAATGTGAAAGTTTGCGTCAGCAAAGGATCGCAAGTTTATGGAGCGTAAAAGAAGCAGTAATGAAGGCTTTGGGACTTGGGAAAAACAGTGGCGTAAGTTTTAAAGATATTATGTTTTGCCATGATGAAAGCGGAAAACCTTATGTTGAACTTTTCGGTAAAGCAAAAGAAAAATATGAATTGCTTTATATTTCAAAAAAATTAGAAATTTCTTTATCGCATACACCAAAAATGGTTGTGGCTGTGGCAGTTATTATTTAAAAGCATGCATAAAAAGCATGCTTTTTTACATTATAATTTTGATTTATGTTTACTTAATTTTATTTAGGAGATAATTATGAAAGAGGAAAAAAAATATTTTGAAGAGTTGCAAAATTATGCTGAAAAAGTCGAAAGAAATTTTGATAAGTGTTTTTCTTCACAAAACTATGCAAATTTAAAAGAAAATCCACATACAATGCTTTTAGAAGGTCTTATGAAAAATTTTGATTTTTCTTCTATTGAAGATAAAGACCTGGAAAAAGTCGAGTTGTATGATTTTTGGAAAGGAGAAAATGGTAGAACAAGTAAAAAGAGGTGAAATTTATTATGCTGATTTAAGCCCTGTTGTTGGTAGTGAACAGGGTGGAATTCGTCCTGTGCTTGTTATACAAAATGATGTAGGGAACAAATATTCTCCAACAGTTATAG
>CALWTO010000037.1 GCA_944384485.1 uncultured Clostridia bacterium | reverse complement strand
TATTACAATGATTATATTTCCATAAAGGAAGAAAAAGATATTGAAGGAAATTGGATTGGATTTTCAATAAGTATTGATGAAAGTGTTGAAAGATTGTCAATTATGAATCAAAATACTTCTGATTACGCGTATTATAAGGGGCAAGAAATGGTAGGCGATAACTTAACTGTTACAACTTCAAATGACCAAGAAATTTATCAATTTACAAATAGTACTTTAGAGTCTTTAGGAGAGTATATCAATCAAATTACTATTTATTATCAATTAAGCGGAGAGATAAATAATATAAACGAAAACACAGTCGAATTTAATTCTGCTGTTAGCAATGTAGATAACAATAGTGGTGTTTTAGTGGAAACGCTCACAGAAAGAACTTTAATAGGAGAAAATATTTTAGAATATAATCAAGATTTGTTTGTTAACGGAATAGAACCATCAATGACTGCTACAAACGAAAATGATTTTGCAGTGGTTTATTCATATGAAGACTCAAATAACAGCGTTTCTATAGGTTTATTAAACGCGGGAGAAAGTATTAAATTAACAAATTGTTATAATTTCAAAGTATATTCAACTATTTCACAAACCGTAGTTGATGGCGATCAATTAAATATTACTTATTCCGTTTTAAGCCAAGAAAATGAAGAATCAAATTATTATATTGATTTGCAAATTGTTTCAAACAATGGACAAATTGATATTGATTGGCAAAATTCATATTTATATGACGACTCTGAAAATGTTACAGAAATAAATAATGATATAATTAATGTTTTGAATCTTGACAATAATGGCTATATCTATTTTGTTGATTTAGAATTCGATGATATTAATATTGATATGCAGAATATGAATGATTTAATTGATAAGAATTTATATTTAAGTATTGATTCATCATTGGAAGGATCGATAGAAGTGCCAATTTTAAATCTATCCGACGCAGTAGTATCGAATAACTTCATAATAAATGATTCTTTATTAGATTACAAAAATTTGTATAGTATAAATCAAGAAAATGGGCAAATAATTGTAAAATCAATTTTTGAAAATGCCAATAATTTTGACCTTAAACTTGAAGAACAAGTTTCTACATCACAAACAATAGATGGAAACAAGGTAGAAAGTGTTTCTATTCCAGCTTGTCCAATAATATTAGAAAATGATGTTTTTGTATTAACTGCCGAACTTTCTATAGATTACAATATTTACGGTAATGGTTATGCCCTTATTGCCTCTGGTAATGAGAAAAAAGAAAAATCTTTTGATCGAATTAGAAATATGAAAGATACTTATTTAGTTGGGACAACAAACAATTCTGTTTTGTTAGATATGGGATATTCTAGCACTTTGACTAATGTAAAAGTTTTTGGATCTGTTTTTAATAAAGGAAGTCAATATGATTTTATAGGAAGAAAAATGGAAGGAGCTGATTTATTTATAACAATGTTTAATACTGGGGGGAATAGTCATAAAGACATAAAAATTACAGCTCAATCTGTTTACGGAGTAATAGAAGCTGCAGATGGTATCACTAGTATAGATAATCAAACAAAAGCAGGTGGAAACATTCAAATTAATGCCCAATACATTAGTGGAGTATTAAAAGCAGGAAATGGCGGTAATGGTATCCTGTCCTATTATCTGAATGACGATCCCGCCAATATTGTATCTGATATTATATATGGGGGAAAAGCAGGACAAGTAACAGATAATAACAATGATAATATTGAAGGCATTGTTGAATTTAAACAAGGATTTAAAGCCGGAGTATTACCAATTAACTATGCTGCTAATCCTTTAGGAGAAATAGTAGATCTAGGACAGCCAGAAAGCTACAAAATAGGTACATACTCTTATTATTGTGCGACATTGTATATAAAATCTCCAGACGGATATTATGCAATCTTTATGCGAAGTGATAATATTCTAGGAGGAGAAGGTAGAGAGAACCGAGAAAAAGCAGAGAAAGAAGATTCGATGGTATTGGCTTACGATGGCAGAGGAGAAGTTAAAAATAGATTTGATTGGTTTAGGTATTATTGGTTAACTTCAGAGGAGGAACCATTACATAATACAGCACCAGTATCTGCTGCCTAGTAAAAATAAAACAATTGGTAAATATAACTGAAATTAAAAAGAAAAGGAGTAAAGATATGGTTTTAAGAAGCGATAGAAATTTACAAAATTGCAAAAAGTCTTTAGATAACAATATTCATGCTGGACATAGAGAAAGACTTTTTGATCTTGCTTTTGAAAATGGTCTTGATAGGCTTACAAAAATTCAAACTCTTGAAACCATTCTTTGCTATATCTTCCCTCGCGGTGATGTAAATCCTCTTGCTCATAGGTTGTTGGATCACTTTGGCTCTCTTTCTGCTGTTATGGAAGCGGATGTAAATGAATTGATGACAGTTAAAGGTATGGGCAAGGTTTCTGCTAGAAAGTTACACCTTCTTAATGAAATCAATTTAGTTTACACTCTTGATAAGATGAAAGTTAATCCTCAGTTTAACACTTTTGCTGATATTTATGATTATCTTGAGAATTTGCTTCGATTTAAAAATGTTGAAGAACTTTACTTTCTTGCTATTGGGGCAAACAAGGTCTGTATAAATACAAAATTATATGCACGCGGTACAATCAATATGGTTGGAATTTCGCTGAATGATTTGGTTTTGTATCTTGCATCAACAAAAGCTCATGCACTTGTTATTGCTCACAATCATCCTAATGGTTCTTGCAAGCCTTCACCTCAAGACGAAAGTGCTTTTGAAAAGTTGAAAAATATGTTAAATATGGCAAATTGTCAACTTTTAGATTCTTTTATTATTGGTAGTGATGGCATCTATAGTATGGAAAACCATGCTGTGGCTAGAATATATATGGAAGAAGAATATAAAAATCAATTAGATTTTGAAAAAGAAAATCTTGAATATCTGCAACAAATGCAAGAAGAAAGAGAAAAAGAATTAAAATTAAATACCAATTAATTTAAATGTTTAATAATTTTACAATTAAGCAGGAGATAAAACTTGAAAGCATGGTTGTAAAAAAAACAAACAAAAAGAAAAAATAAGGAGAAGCAATTCGTTTCTCCTTGTTTTTTTCTTTTGTTTCTTGAATAGTTAAGGCTTTTGATAAAATGCAAAGACAGATGACTTTTTCATCTTCATATTTAATTGAAATATAATCTTCTTTTTCAAGATTTTGAGCAATCAAACTTAATTCAAATTCATCAACCTTATATTTTTGTGGTAACAAAGATATTAGTTCACTTTTTTCTAAAATTTTATATGAACCTTCTTCGCATTGTGATATGAAAAGTTTTAAAATTAAATTTGTTTTCAAATCTAACATTAATTTTTTATTTCATTTTTTTATAAAATTATTCAATTTTGTGATTAAGAATAAAAATCACAAATTATGTCAATATATTTTTTAATTATGCCAGAGAGGAAAGAAAAGTTGATTTTAAGATATTTATGCAAGGTGTGTGAGGGGAAAAAAGCACATCTTGTTTCGCCGTATGATATTGCAAAAGCAGTAAGCCCTAAAATAGTTCTTTCGGTAAATGAAATAGATGAAATCATGGCTCATCTTTCTCTTGAAAACTACCTTGATTTTGTTGCTTCTGAAGGCAAAAACGGTTATTATTATTGTATAACATTGAAAAGCAAAGGCAGAAACTTTGTCGCCGATTCCAAAAAACAAAAGAAAGCCATGTTTATGCTTGTTTTAAGAAGTATTTTTTTGGCAACTGTGAGTTTTGTTTTTGGAATTATCTTAAAGGCTATTTTTAAAAGTTAAAGGATGGAAAATGGAATTTAAATTAGTTTCAAAATATTTGCCTGCTGGTGATCAACCTCAGGCCATTGATAAAATAACTCAAGGGTTTAAAGATGGGCTTAAAAATCAAGTTTTGCTGGGAGTAACAGGAAGTGGAAAAACCTTTACAATGGCAAACATTATTGAAAAATTGCAAAGGCCAACGCTTGTAATTGCACACAACAAAACTCTTGCGGCACAACTTTGCAATGAATTTCGTGAATTTTTTCCAAATAATCGTGTTGAATATTTTGTTTCTTATTATGATTATTATCAGCCAGAGGCTTACATTGTTTCTAGTGATACTTATATAGAAAAAGACATGGCTATTAATGATGAGATTGACAAATTAAGGGCAAGTGCTACTTCATCACTTCTTGAAAGAAATGATGTGATAGTTGTGGCTTCTGTTTCTTGTATTTATGGATTAGGCAACCCAGATGAATATTACAATTTGCATATAACCTTAAGAGAGGGTGATCCTTTAGACAGAGATATGCTTATATCTAGGCTTATAGATATACAATATACTAGAAATGATATAGACTTCAAAAGATCTACATTTAGAGTCAAAGGTGATAGTGTTGATATTTTTCCTTCCAACCAATCTTCAATGGCGATAAGAGTTGAATTTTTTGGCGACGAAATTGATAAAATTTATGATTTTGATCCTACAACAGGAAATTTAATAAATCAATTAAAAATGGTGGCAATTTATCCTGCTACTCATTATGCGGTTGGTAGGCAAAGGATGGAAGCAGCCCTTAATGAAATTGAAAAAGATAGGTTGGAGGCAATAAAAGATTTTGAATTGCAGAACAAACCTATTGAAGCGGAGAGAATTGGGCAAAGAGTGGCTTACGATGAAGAAATGATGCGAGAAGTTGGATACTGCAGTGGAATAGAAAACTATTCAAGATATTTTGATGGAAGAAAACCTGGCGAGCCACCATATACTTTGATAGATTATTTTTCTAAAAACTTTTTAACTATAATAGATGAAAGCCATATGACGTTGCCTCAAATTCGAGCGATGTATAATGGCGATAAAGCAAGAAAGAAATCGCTTGTTGACTATGGTTTTAGACTTGAAGCAGCAAAAGATAACAGACCTTTGACTTTTGACGAATTTTATTCAAAACTTGGTCAAACTTTGTTTGTTTCCGCAACGCCTGCAAAATTTGAAATTGAAAACTCTGATCAAATTGTCGAGCAAGTGATAAGACCTACAGGATTACTTGATCCAATAATAGAGATAAAACCAATCAAAAATCAAATTGAAGAATTAATGGTTCAAATAAAACAAACAATTTCAAGAAATGCAAGAGTTTTAGTCACAACTTTAACTAAAAAAATGGCAGAAAGCTTAACTTCTTATTTACAAGAGCACAATTTTAAAACAAAATATATGCATTCCGAAATTGATACAATGGAAAGAGTCGAAATTGTTAACGGCTTGAGATCAGGGGAATTCGATGTCCTTGTAGGAATCAATCTTTTAAGAGAAGGTCTAGATATGCCAGAAGTTGAACTTGTTTGTATTTTAGATGCAGACAAAGAAGGATTTTTGCGTAGCGAAGGGGCTTTAATTCAAACTATTGGTCGTGCAGCGAGAAATGCAAATGGCAGAGTTGTTATGTTTGCAGATAATATTACTGATTCAATGAAAAGGGCAATAGAAACAACTTTAAATAGAAGAAAATTGCAAGAAAACTTCAATAAAAAGCATGGTATAATTCCAAAAACAATCATAAAAAGCATTTCTAATACTTTGGAAATAAGCAAAAAGGTCGATACAAATAAACTTAAAAAGAGTGAAATACCTGCTCAAATTGAAAAACTTACAGCAATGATGAAAATTGCATCAAATTCCCTTGATTTTGAAAGAGCATTACAGTTAAGAGATCAAATCCAAAAATTAAGAAAACAATTGACAAAATAAAAGAATGTGATTTTGACATTCTTTTTTATTTGTTGATACAAATTTAAAAATTGTGTTATAATTAAATTATGGAAAATAAAATAGTAATTAAAGGTGCAAAAGAAAACAATTTAAAAAATGTGGATTTGGAAATCCCAAAGAATAAACTTGTAGTTTTTACCGGCGTCAGTGGATCTGGAAAAACGAGTTTGGCCTTTGGAACTATTTTTGCTGAAGGACAAAGAAGATATATTGAAAGTTTGTCTTCTTATGCTAGGCAATTTTTAGGGCAGGCGCAAAAACCAGATGTGGAATCTATTGATGGTCTTTCTCCAGCAATTTCTATTGACCAAAAAACAACAAACCACAATCCTAGATCAACAGTGGGTACAGTGACTGAAATTTATGATTATTTGAGATTGCTGTTTGCAAGAGTAGGCACTCCTTATTGTCCAAATTGCAACAAACCTATTTCTCAACAAACGACCGATCAAATTGTTGATGCGGTTTTATCTATGCCAATGGGTTCAAAAATTTCAATCATGGCTCCAGTAGTGCGAGGGCAAAAAGGGGCATTTGCAAAAAATTTCGAGCAACTGAAGAAATCTGGATTTGTACGTGTTCAAGTAGATGGCTCAATTTTTCATTTAGATGAAGAAATTGTTTTAGATAAAAATATAAAACACAATATAAATGTTATAGTTGATAGGCTTGTTATTAAAGAAGGATTGCAAGCGAGATTGTCTGATAGTATTGAAACCGCAGTAAAATTGGCTGACGGACTTGTTATTGTTGAAAATGGAGAGAGTCAAATTTTATTTAGCACAAATTATGCTTGTCCGCATTGTGGATGGACACTTGAAGAAGTTTCACCTAGGTTATTTTCATTTAACGCTCCTTATGGTGCTTGTCCTTCTTGTGCCGGGCTTGGAATGATAAGCGATGTTGATGAAAGTCTTGTTTTGAAAAATGCTGATTTATCTATAAGGCAAGGGGCGTTAAATTTGACAGGTTGGCGTTATGAAGATGGTGGAATGGCAACAAGATACTTTGATGCTTTGTCAAAAAAATATGACATTGATCTTGACATCCCTTTAAATAAAATTCCAAAAAAGAAATTAAATATAATTTTGTATGGAAATGACGGCGAAAAACTTGATTTATTTGAAAATGAAATTAAAAATAAAAATTATGAACACTTTAATGGCAAAAAAGCATTAGCATTTGAAGGAATAATAAACAACTTAAAAAGACGACTTGTTGAAACAAAAAGCGAATTTGTTAGATTTGAAATTGGTAAATTTGTTAGAGAGATTACCTGCCCTATTTGCAAGGGGAAAAGGTTAAATCCGCAAGCATTGTCAATCAAAATTAAAGGGAAAGATATATCACAAGTTTGTGACATGACTGTTGAAGATTTGCTGTATTATTTTGAAGATTTTTCTTTAAGTAAAGAAAAGGAAGAAATAGCGAAAAGCATTTTGAAAGAGATAAGAGCAAGATTAAAATTCTTAAGTGATGTGGGACTTAATTACCTTACTTTATCGCGTTCTGCGGAAACATTATCAGGTGGAGAAGCTCAAAGAATAAGGCTTGCCACACAAATTGGAAGCGGTCTTTCTGGAGTTTTGTATATTCTTGATGAACCAAGTATTGGGCTTCATCAAAGGGATAATGACAGGCTTATTGCAACGCTAAAAAATTTAAGAGATTTAGGAAATACTTTGATTGTTGTTGAACATGATGAAGACACGATTAGACAGGCCGATTGGCTTGTAGATGTGGGACCTTTTGCTGGTGTTCATGGTGGCGAAATTGTAGGAAATGGAAAAGTTGAAGATTTAATGAAAAACTCTAATTCTATTACTGCGAAATTTTTGCGTGGTGAAGAGCAGATTGAAATTCCAAAAGAGAGAAAAGCGCCAAAAGCATTTTTAAAAGTCAAAGGTGCGAAAGAAAATAATTTAAAAAATATTAATGTAGATTTACCTTTAGGCGTATTTGCTTGTGTTACTGGTGTTTCAGGTAGTGGAAAGTCAAGTTTAATTAATGAAATAGTTTACCCATATCTTTCAAATCAACTTAATAATTCAAGATTAGAACTTGGAAAGTTTGACAAAATTGAAAACATAAAAGAACTCGACAAAGTTATTGCTATTGATCAATCTCCTATTGGAAGAACTCCTCGTTCAAATCCAGCAACATATGTTGGAATGTTTTCTGCAATAAGAGAATTATTTGCAAGTACACCTGATGCCAAAGCAAAAGGTTACAAAGCGGGAAGATTTAGTTTTAATGTTAAAGGCGGAAGATGTGATGCATGTGAAGGTGCGGGTGTAAAAGAAATAGAGATGTATTTTTTGCCTGATATTTCAGTGGAATGTGAAGTATGTAAGGGAAAAAGATATAACAGAGAAACTTTGGAAGTCAAATATAAAGGGAAAACAATAAGCGATGTTTTAGATATGACTGTTGAAGAAGCACTTTCTTTCTTTGAAAATATTCCATCTATAAAAACAAAAGTTCAAGCATTATATGATGTGGGGCTTGGGTATGTCAAACTTGGTCAAAGTGCAACAGAACTTTCTGGGGGCGAGGCACAGAGAGTAAAACTTGCGACCGAACTTTCAAAAAAATCAACTGGCAAAACGATTTATTTATTAGATGAGCCAACTACAGGACTCCATATGTTTGATGTAAAAAAATTAATAGGAATATTGAAACGTTTAGTTGAAAACGGAAATTCAGTTATTGTTATTGAGCACAATTTAGATGTTATTAAGTCTGCTGATTATATAATTGATTTAGGTCCAGAAGGCGGAAATAAAGGTGGAGAAATTGTTGCCATGGGGACACCAGAAGAAGTAGCAAAGAATGAAAAATCATACACAGGAAAATACTTGAAAAAAATTCTAGAAGGAAAACTCTAAAAATAGCAAAAAAACGTATTTTTTGCTATTTTTTTACATTTTTTTATAAAAAATACTAATATTTTTATTATTTTATTATTATTTTTGTAAAGTTTGTATTATTTTTCACAAAATCTATTTAAAAATAAACATATTATTTTTATTTTAAAATCTTTCAAACACTTGAAATATTTAAAAGAAAAATGTTAATATATATTGTAAATAAAGTTGTATAGGAGGATGGCAATGAACAGTTCAACAATCAATCTTATTGTAAGTTTTGTATTTTTGTTGTTTTTGATTATTGGATTTTTTATTGGATTTTGGAGAGGAATAAAAAAATCAGCTGTAAATTTGGCATTTTCTTTGGTTGCAGTGGTTGTGGCATTTTTCATTACTCCTTTAATAGCAAATGCCATTCTTAATATAACAGTAACTTACAATGAAACAACCGTTACGCTAGATCAATACCTTGTCAACATGCTAAAAGAAAATCCAGACATAGCGGCAATGATTGAAAACAATCCTAATATAGAATTGTTGGTGGAAAAATTGCCTAGTGTTGTGATTAATATAGTATTGTTTTTAGTAGTTTCTGTTTTGTTTACTCTTGTTTTCTATATAATTTATAAAATCATTGCTGTGACTTGTCTTAAAAATAAAGAATATGAAAAAAAACACAGGGTACTTGGTGGTGTAATAGGCGTTGTAAAAACTTTTATAGTTGTTGTGTTTGTTTTCATGCCTATTTCTTCTTTGCTTAGTCTTTTTAACGATATTCAATATAGAGAAGATATTTATAAAGATAATAGCGCAAACACTATGGCTTTAGAAACAACAAATTCTAATGAGGTTTCTAATGGTGACGAGCAAGATAAAAACCTTTCTGCTATCGGACAAATGCTTCCACAAGAAGTGTCAGAAATTGTTTCAGGCTTAAATCAAAATTTCTTTTTCCAAATGTGTGGCGCAACAGGATTAAACGATGCATTGTTTGATTATTATGGAAGTGTTGAAATAAATGGTGAAAAATTACTCATACGAGAAGAAATTTCTTCTTATGCAAAAGCATATGATTTTTCTGTCCAAATTTCAAACATTACTTCAAGCCAACATAATTTTAGTGATTTAAATTTTGATGTGATTGAACCTTATTTAAATCAAATTTTAGATGGAGGATTTTTTAGACAAATAGTTGTTGGAGTTCTTCAAGATTTTATCACCAATTATCAAAACTATCCTTTTTTAAATGAAAATCAAACTTTCCAAGAATATTTGCCTTTGATAGAAAATGTTTCAAATTCTTTGCAAAAATTATTAGATGAAGGTGCAGATAAGGTTATAAACTATTTTAAAAATGATATTAAATGCTTATTCAATATTTTTAAGGATTTATCAATAAATGGAATAATCGATCAAATTAATTCTATAGAAAATGTTTCAGCAAAAGACATTATCCAATTGTTAACAAATGAGAAAAATACTGCAGTATTATCTCTTTCAATAAACAATTTGTTTAATATGAATATTTTGCGTGATGGGCTTGATATTGTTCTTAACAAATTTTTACCTGATCTTATTGAAGGGGTAGATCAAATTGTAGTGGATACTACAGATTGGATTGAAGAAGATTGGAAAGATCTTTCCGCTGAATTGACAGATGTTTTGACATCTTTTGGTGAAGTGACTAAAAATGTTGATGTTTTTGAAGTTTTGAATGATCCTACAATATTAATTTCTAATGAAAGTGATATTAATATAGAAGAAACTACAACAGCTCTTGGTAAATTTATTGATAAAGTTTTGGCTGTTTCAATATTACAAAATGCAGAAGGTGAGTCAATTTTAAATAAAGTACTTTTAGATAACAATTTTGCGCTGCCAAGTGAAGAAGTTATAAAAAATGATAATAGTGTAATGCTTATATCAAATTATCAAGAATATTTTGCTTTTATTTCACAAAGTTTAGTTGAAATTAAAGAAAATGATTTATACAATGCCTTGTTAAATTCTTCAAGTGCAAACGACTCCATCAAAACTTTGGCAAATATTATTTCGCAAGAGGGGAATGAAAACTTGCTTGCAAATATAGTAATGCCACTTTATCAAGTTGAGCCAACAAAGACAATTATTGTAGATGCAATGACTAATTCTTTAAATTCTGATTTGGTAAATTTCTCAACTCTTTCAAATTATGAAGATTGGAAAAATGAACTTAATAGTTTTTCTCAAATCTTGAAATTATTAAATCAAGAATATCAATCTGGATCAACATATCTAGATGCAGTTTTAAATGGCAAATTTGAAGACTTATTAAACAATTTAAGTGAAACTGAAACATTAACAATAACAGAATTGTTAAAACCTGTTTTGTATGCAAAATCAACTGAAGGATTGAAACAAGAGTTCTTTACTCCTATTCAAGATGCTTTAAATCAAATTGTAAGCGAAGAAAACACAATTACATTAGATATTTCATCTGTTACATTTGAAGAAAATAATACAGAAGACCAAGCAGATGAAATTTGTGAAATTTTTGAACAATTTTTAAATATTTATAAAGATGGCAACTTTAGTTTTGACACCATTGACAAAATAAAATTTGGTCAACTTCTTGATAGCATGAAAGAAAATGCGTATAGACAAGAATTGCAATTAAAGACAGAAAAAGGTTTATTCTATGACGCATTTGATAAAATTTATAAAGAAATGCAAACACAATTTCCAAAAATTATAGATATTGTTGGTGAAAAACCTGTATATGAAATTTCTTTTGAATCATTAATGAAAATAGTCGATGAATTTGAAAATGCAGAGGTTGGCTCATTTATTGAATCTGTTGCAAATGTTATAGGCACAAGCGAAATAACTATTGAAAATTTAAGCAAAATGCTTGATTCTATAACAGAAGAAACAAATCAAGATAATATTAATTCTTTCTTGACATTGATTGAAGGATTTGAAGTGGTGATTGAAGTGCCACAAGAATACAAAGATGCTGTTTTATCTGATATTGAAGGAAGAGATATCTTGACTCAAACAACTAAAGATCAACTTAAAAACCTTTTAGGGCTTAACAATTAACAAAGGATAATCATGATAAATTTTCAACATAAACCGGTGCTTTTAAACGAAGTTATTTCCGGGCTTAATATAAAGCCCGGAGGTGTTTATGTTGATTGCACAATGGGTGGTGGTGGCCACTCTTCCGTTATATTGAGCAAAATTGGAAGAAATGGCAAATTAATTGGTTTTGATAAAGATGAGGATGCAATAAAAACATGCAAAGAAAGATTTCAAAATGATAAAAATGTAGAAATTGTAAAAAGTGATTTTAAAGATGCCTATAAATATTTGGACGAAAATGGCTATGCTCAAAAAATTGATGGAGTGCTTATTGATTTGGGGGTGAGTTCTTATCAAATAGACACCGCAGAAAGAGGATTTAGTTTTTTACATAATGGCAAACTTGACATGAGAATGGATAAAGAACAATCTCTTTCTGCATACGAAGTTGTTAATTACTATACTGAAAAACAACTTTTAAAGATTTTATATGAATATGGAGAAGAAAGCAATGCAAAAAACATTGTGAAAAACATTTGTAAAGCAAGGAAACAGAAATTTATTGAAACGACATTTGAATTAAAAGAAATTATAGAAAATTCTTTTCCAAAAAAAATCATTTATGGTAAAGGTGGTGTTTCAAAAAAGACTTTTCAGGCAATAAGAATAGAGGTGAATCATGAACTCGAAGGCTTGAAAGAATGTATTGAAAATCTTATCAATTTATTAAATAAAAATGGAAGAATTGCCGTTATATCTTTTCATAGTTTGGAAGATAGAATTGTAAAAAATGTGTTCAAAGATGTGACAACTGGTTGCATATGTCCACCTAAAACACCTGTTTGTATTTGCGGGCACAAAGAAAAGTGTAGGATTGTAACACGAAAACCCATCATTGCAAGTCAAGAAGAATTGAAAGAAAATTCAAGGTCTTCAAGTGCAAAATTGAGAATTGTAGAAAAAATATAACAATAGTGATATTAAACAAAAGGAGGGCGTATAATATGGCAGAGAAGTTGATTTTTGCTTTAAAAGAAAAAAGCAAGCAAGAAAAAACGGTCATTAAAGAAAAAGGACAAAAAAATCAAACTATTCAAGATGATAAATTTGTCCCTAAAATTAATCCGTTTTCGGCAAGTGCTTTTAAAAATGTTGAGCAAGCGATAAGCCTAGAGCAAGAAGTTGTAGAAGCAAAAAATTCTTCTTCTATAATAGAAACTCCCAACTTTGATTTTATGGAATCTCTAACAGAAGAAGAACACAAAAAGATTTTTAAAGATGAAGAAAAAATAGAAATATTTGAAAAGAGCAAAAGAAAGAACAAATGGAAATTAAAAAATATTGTTTTTTCATTGCTTTTCGCAATTTTAGGCATTTGGGGTATTATAAACATTTCCACCATCGATTCTTTAAATAGTCAAATTGCTTCAGTAACTGAAACATATAATGTTAATTTAGTTAATTACTTAAAGAACTTAACGGCAATTGACACTACAAACCAAAACAATATGGAAAATTTGTTTGAAGTGATCCCTAATGATAATCTTTTGCCTACCAATATTGCAGAAACTTCAAATTGGTTTGATAGATTTTGTAATTTCTTAGCGGGGTTGTTTGGAGGATAATTTTGGAACAACCTTTTACATTATTTTCTTTTAGAAAAAGGATATTAGCATTAATGGTGGTAATATCCTTTATTTTTTGTGCATTATGTGTAAGATTGTTTGTAATTCAAATTATTAATGGGAAATCATTGCAATTAAAGGCGACTGATCAGTGGACAAGGGATTTAAAAATCGTTGCACCAAGAGGCACAATTTATGATAGAACAGGAGCAACATTGGCTGTAAGTTATACAACTTACAATGTTTTTGTAAGAGCAAGAGAGGTGGAAAGTGCGACGACTGTAGCTACAACTCTTTCAAACTTGCTTTCTATTGACTTTGATGATGTGTATAAAAAAGTGCAAAAGAAAAATGTTAGTGAAGTTTTAATAAAATTAGGAGTTGAAAGCGAAATCGCTGAAAAAATATATCAAAAAAATTTGTCTGGGGTTTATTTGGTAGAAAATGTTTCAAGATATTATCCAAATGGAAACCTTGCTTCACAATTAATTGGTTTTACAAGCATAGATAATGTTGGGCAAACTGGGGTTGAGGCTTATTATAATGACTTATTAAAAGGTGTAGATGGTTATAGTTATGTGCAAAGTGATTTGCAAGGAAAAGAAATTGGTGGTAGTTTGAGATATTATATTCCTGCGGAAGAAGGCGAAGATTTAATCCTTTCTATCGATAGCAAAATTCAGCAAATACTTGAAGAGTCTTTAAATAATATTATGATAGAGCAAAAAGCAAAAAATGCAAGTGGTATGATAATTGATGTTAAAACAGGGCAAATACTCGCAATGTCAACAAAACCCAGTTTTGATTTAAATGAATTGCCAAGAGATGATTTGGAAGTTTTATTTGACCAGTCAAAAATGAAACTTGTTACAGACATGTATGAACCAGGTTCTACCTTTAAAATTTTGACAGTTGCTGCAGCACTAGAAGAAGGATTGACTTCTCTTGATGATGTGTTTTATTGTCCGGGTTATCGTATAGTTGATGGTGTCAAAATAAAATGCTGGAAAACTATTGGTCATGGCAGTCAAACACTTCTTGAAGCATTTGGCAACTCTTGCAATTGTTGTTTTATGGATTTAGCCATGAGGCTTGGTGTTGAAAAATTTTATCAATATATGGAGAAGTTTGGTATTGGGCAGAAAACCGGAATTGATATTTCTGGTGAAAGTAGCGGTATGTTAATGCCAAAATCATCGGTAAAAACTGTAGACCTTGCTCGTATGGGCTTTGGTCATGCAATTGCTATGACGCCTGTTCAACTTATGAATGCTGTTTGTTCAATAATTGGTGGCAATGAAATTAATTTAAGTATATTGTACTACGAGAATGCTCAAAATAACCCTGAAGAGACAGTTATTTCTTCAAATACTACACAACTCGTTAATCAACTACTTGAATATGCAGAAAACAAAACGGGGAAATACACATTCATAGAAGGTTATAATGTTGGTGGAAAAACTGGAACAGCACAAAAGTATAAAGAAACAGGGGGGATTGATCAAGGAAAATATATTTCAAGTTTTATAGGCACTTATCCTGCGGACGATCCAAAATACGCTTTAATTGTTTTGGTTGATGAACCGGGAGCGGGTGTTTATTATGGCTCTATAGTTGCTGCACCATATGGAAAACAAGTTTTTGAAAATCTTTTTGTTTATTTAAATGAAGAAAAACAAGATCCTTCTGTGGTGGTAGAAAAAGTTGTTATGCCTAATCTTGTAGGTCTGTCGCTTGGAGATGCTTTAATAGAATTAAAAAAAATAGGGCTATTTTGTGAAATTGAAGGTGACGGCGGAGTAATTAAGGAACAACTCCCTCCGGCTGGGACATTAATTAATGAAGGCTCTACTATACTTTTAACAACTTAAATGTAAAAATGTTTTGATTTATAAAAATTTTGAGTTAAAATATTTCTATGAATACTACAATTTTAATTGTTGTTTGTGTTGTTGCGTTTTTGCTTATGCTATGCTTCTTTCTTGCAATAGCAAATTTTGCAATTGAAAAATTTTACGATAGTTATAAAATTATGGAAGGTATTGAAAGTGACACTAGTTATTCTCCAAAAGATTTCATAGATCATTTAAATTCCAAATACTTTGAAGGGAAAATAAAAGTTTTGACCATTTCTAATATTGCGGGAGATGCTTATAGTAACAAAACTTTATATTTATCAGGAGCAACACAAGCGTCTAAAAGTCTAGCTTCATTTTCAATTATAGCTCACGAAATGGGGCATGCGTTACAAGATAAACAGGGCAAAAAATTACAAAAACTTTCATTTTTAAGAAGGTTTGGGAAAATTTTGGGATTTTTTCTTATGCCTTTGTTCGTTGTGGGAATTATTTTAATGCTTATAGATCAAAACTTGTTTTACTATGGCGTTGCATGCCTTGCAGGATGTGTATTTATTTTCATTTTGGCATTGTTTATAAAATTAAAAATGATTTCAATAGAAAAAGAAGCATCAAATTTTGCGTTAAAATTTTTGCAAGAGATATTGCCAGAAAAGCAAATTGGAGATTGTAAAAAGTTTCTTAATGATGCAAGGTTATCTTATTGGGCAGACTTTTTTAGAACTTTACTTGCTTGGACATTTATGACAAAGAAAAACAAACTTTTTAATTAGGAGATTGGTATGGATTGGGTTTATTTTCTATATGGTATTTCTGGGCTGTTAATTTTTATTTGCCTTATTGTTTCGGTTGTTGCACAAACAAAAGTCTATAATGCTTACAACGAATATACTAAAATATCATCATCTTTGAACATGACAGGTGCGCAACTTGCTGAAAAACTAGCGTTAGAACATGGTTTAAAATTAAAAATAAAAACTTGTAAAGGCAAACTAACAGACCATTATAATCCAACAGACAAAAGTTTAAACATCTCATCACAGAATTACAATAGCAACTCTATTGCTTCACTTGCGATTGTTGCACATGAATTTGGCCATGCTTTACAAGATGCGCAAAGTTATAAACCTTTAAAATTAAGACAGATTGCTATCAAAGTTTCCAATTTTGCTTCTGGAATGCTGTTGCCTTTAATTATCATCAGTGTAATTCTTTCGATATTTGTTGGTTTTATTGGTTTATACATGCTTTTAGCAATTTGTGTAGTGTATGGATTAGCAGTTGTAGTAAATTTAATTACTTTGCCGGTTGAAACAAATGCATCTGCTAGGGCAAAAGAAATTCTGTTCGCTCAAATCGCAGATCCAGAAGAACAAGCAGGCATAACTAAAATGCTTTCTGCTGCAGCGATGACCTATCTTGCTTCATTGCTAGTTTCTATTGTTTATTTTTTAAGATTTTTGCTTATATTTTTGTTGTCAAGCAGAAGAGATTAAAAAACTCAAAGTTGTCTTTGAGTTTTTTTTAATTAAATTTTATTCTTTCACCAACATATTTTACTAATTCTTCTATTGGCAATCTTTTTTGTTGCATATTATCACGGTCACGAAGGGTAACAGTGTTGTTGTCAAGTGTTTCAAAATCAATTGTTACGCAATAAGGTGTGCCTATTTCATCTTGACGACGATATCTTTTTCCTATTGAGCCAGCTTCATCATAATCACACATAAATTCTTTCGATAAAATGCTGTAAACTTCTTGAGCCTTTTCGCTTAAATTTTTTTGAAGTGGTAAAACTGCTACTTTATAAGGTGCTATGGCAGGGTGGAAATGCATAACTATTCTTGTTTCTCCATTTTCCAAAACTTCTTCATCATATGCTTCACAAAGAAGTGCAAGAGTCAATCTATCTGCACCTATAGAATATTCAATAACATTAGGAATATATTTTTCATTTGTGTAAGGGTCAAGATACAACATGCTTTTACCACTAAATTCTTGGTGGCGAGAAAGGTCATAATCACTTCTATTATGAATTCCGTTAAGTTCATTCCAGCCCATAGGGAACAAGTATTGTATATCGCATGCAGCCCTTGCGTAGTGTGCTAATTTGTCATGGTCATGGAAACGAAGGTGGTCTTTATCTATGCCCAAATCTAAAACATATTTTAATGCTTTTTCTTTGTACTCATTATAAAATTTTTCATCTTCACCATTTTTGCAGAACCATTGGTGTTCCATTTGTTCAAATTCAATAGTTCTAAAAATAAAGTTTCCTGGTGTAATTTCATTTCTGAATGCTTTACCGATTTGAGCAACACCAAAAGGAACTTTTGCTCTACAAGAGCGTTGAACATTTAAAAAGTTTACAAATTCGCCTTGTGCAGTTTCTGGTCTCAAGTATATTTTATTTTGACCTTCTTCTGTAACCCCTCTAGAAGTTTCAAACATAAGGTTGAATTGTCTAATATTTGTCCAGTCAAACTTTCCGCATTTTGGACATGCAACTTTATGTTCGTTTATATATGCTTCCATTTCTTCAGTTGACATCGTATCAGGATTAACTTTGCCCTTTGAATGTGCCTCAATTAAATTGTCAGCACGGTGTCTTGTTTTGCAATTTTTACAATCCATTTTTGGATCTGAAAAAGATGTTGTGTGCCCACTTGCTTCCCAAACTCTGCTGTTCATAAGAATAGCGGCATCAACTCCATAAGTGTTTTGGTTTTCTTGAACAAATCTTTTCCACCAAGTTCTTTTGATGTTATTTTTAAATTCAACACCAACAGGACCATAATCCCAAGTGTTGCCCATTCCGCCATATATGTCACTCCCAGGGAATATGAAGCCTCTGTTTTTACAAAGATTTACAATTTTGTCCATTGTTGCTTTTATTTCTTTCATTTCATTCTCCTTTTAATTTGGGTAAATAAAAAAGCCCCATACAATCATTGTATAGGGGCGATTATTTTGACCGCTGTTCCACCCTAATTCACACTTTTTTCAAGTGCCTCATTTCTTGCCTTTACGCAGGCTTTCGAGTTTGCTCGGGAGTTTCCAATTCCGTCATTACAAACATATAACAAGGAAATTATAAAAGATTTTTATAAAATTGTCAATTAAATGTATATGATTTTTTTAAGTTGGTTAGTTTGATATATCTATTATTATATAGTATATATATTATATTTATATATAACTATATATACATTATGGCATCATTTTAAATTTGCATATTGACAATGTAAAAAAAAGGTGATAAAGTTATAAAAAGGAAGAAAAATGAAAATAGAGCAAAAAGAAAATATACAAAAAATATTTGGGATTATAAAATCAAAAATAAATTCATGTAAAAACAATGAAGACAAGAAAAAAACAATAATGAATTTTGCTGATAAGATTATTGAAAGCAAAGATGAATATTTGTGTTTTGAATTTGCAAAAGAGTACGGTGCATCATTAGGTATAGATAATTTATATAAAATAAGCGATATTATTTTAAAAAGCAAAAACCCATATCTTTGCACTTTTTTCCCAAAATATTTTAAATTAAAAAATTTTAACAAATTTGTTAAAGTAATAAAAAACAGCCCTGTTTTTTATATTTTAAATTTTTTAAGAACTTTTCCAAATTTTAATGCCAATTATTTTGCTGAGGAAATTTTGCAAAAAGGAAATGTGGAACAAAATATAGATTATGTTTATGAATTTGATATAGATGACATCATCCCTCATTCAATAAAAATAGCAAAAGAAGGGACGGCTAAACAAAATTTAAATTATATCATTGGCATAGATTCAATATTTGAAACATATCCAGAAGAGGCTATAAGTAAAAATGTAGAAAACATAATAAGCTCTGGAGATGCAAATATCGACTTTAATTATGTAATGATGTTTAAACCACAAAAAGATCTAGAAAAACATGCAAAAGTTATTGCGGACTCTGATGATTTGCTTTTAAATTATTTAGCTTGCAATAATTGGCCTGATCAAGATCCATTGGAACTCGCAATGTTTACAAAAGTAATACACAATCACACAAAAGCAGAACTTGAAAATCGTTTAATTTTTAGATTGAGAATTTTAGATAAAGATTCCAGGAGAAAAATTATATCAAAATATTTTGACATTAAGACAGAAAAATCGAATCAAGAATTTGAAAATGAATCCGAAAAAGATTAAGCAAAGACAAAAATCTTTGCTTTTTTTTGTTAAATTTTTAATAAAAATAAAAAAAATGACAAAAATAAATTTTTATAAAATTCAAAAAATGCTATAAAAAATGATGTTTTTCGCTTAAAATAGCAAACACGCGGAAATGTGTTGGAAAGAAAAATAAAAAAATAAAAAAAATTCAAAAAAAAATGAAAAATTTTAAATTTTTTTTGAAAAAAGTGTTGACATTATATTTTGCATTGTGCTATTATACTCATGCTAACCCAAACGGAAGGTGCTGATGCACACGGTTAGCATAGAACCTTGACAACTACATAACAGAGTTTTACAGAATGTAAAACGAGCAAACAAATATTCAAATTACGCTTGTTAATTTAATTAAAAGTTGTAATACGAATATCTTTGCAAATTTCAA
>CALWTO010000036.1 GCA_944384485.1 uncultured Clostridia bacterium | reverse complement strand
AAGTGAAATGGAAGTCCATTTTATAGATGTTGGGCAAGGCGATGCAACTTTAATCCGTTTTCCAAATGATAAACTAATGCTTATTGATACAGGTGAAAATTATGAAAGCGACAATTTGATATCATATTTAAATGGATTTTTAAATTTCCATGATTTGAATTCAATTGATTACCTGGTGTTAACTCATGCTGATGCTGACCACGTTGGTGGGACAAGTGAAGTTGTAAACAATTTTAATGTTGGGATTGTTTATAGACCTAAATGTTTTTCAAAAAGTGAAATTGGTTTGTATCCGGAACTTGATTATGAAATTGTAGATACCAACATTTACGACGATGCAATTTCAAGTATTTTCAATAAAGGCATTGAAATGACTTTTTCTGAAAGTGGAATAGAATTTAGTGAGGGTGGAGCAAATATTAAGTTCTTATCTCCGAGTAAAGATAGTTATTCTTCTTCAAACAATTATAGTGCTGTTATTAAAATTGAATATGAGGGCAAAAGTTTCCTTTTCACTGGTGATTGTGAAAGTGAAGCTGAAAATGAAATGATTGATAATTTTTACGCTGAACTTGATATTGATGTTTTAAAAGTTTCACATCATGGCTCAAAAAGTGCAACTGGTGAAGAATTTTTGAAAGCAACTACTCCAATAATTGCTTGTATAAGTGTTTCGGAAGATAATCAATACGATTTGCCAGATAGTGATGTTATAAATTTACTTAAAAATTTTAATTGTGAAATTGTTACCACAAGCGAAAGTGGTAGTTTTGCTGTGGCTATTACAAACGGTGAATTAGATGTTTTTTATATTATTTCTCCTTCCGTTGATTTTACAATTGTAATTTCTGTTTGTGGCGTTTTATTAATTTTAATTTGGGGAATAAAAGTCAATAAGAAAAAGAACTAATTCTATTTTGCAAAAATGCTTTAAAAAGTTTGAGAAATGTTTATTTTATGCTAATATTAAATTATGAAATCACCTAAAAATTGTATTAACATTTTATTGGTTGGGTTGGATGATAAATTTTGCAAAAGTGTTTCGCAAGAACTTGCAGAAACATTGCAAATGCATTTTACTGATTGTGGAGATATTGTAAATTATTATATTCAAGAAAAAGAAAAAAAAAAAAAAAAAGTGGGTCTTGATTATTTGAAAAGAAAAGAAAAAAGTGCATTAAAAGAGTGTGCCAACTTTCGTGATTGTGTTTTGACAATCAATTTTGATTATTTTAAACACAATTTAACATTATTTAAAAGTTCTGCGATTTGTTATTTAAGAATTGATGATGATAAAAAATTAAACGTTATTGATAGAATTTCTTTTAATTCTAGAGATGAGTTTTTAAAAGAAAATTCACATATTATTGTAGATTTGAAAAAAAACGATAAACATAAAGCAGTTAAAACTTTAATTAAAAATTTGGGGGAAATTTTATGAAACTTTCTGAAAAAACTTTAAATTATTTAAAATCTATCACTGCACAAACTATTACAAATGCAAAGAGTGGACATTTGGGGGCTTCGCTTGGAATGAGTGCTTTTATGCTTGCATTATTTAAAAATCATTATAACTTTGATGTTTCTGATACTGATTTTTTGAATAGAGATAGGCTTGTTCTTTCTGCGGGTCATGCTTGTCCTGTTTATTACACTTTGTTGAATTTTTTCGGTTTTGATGTGAGTTTGCAAGACTTGAAAGAAATGAGAGTTTTGGGATCTAAAACTCCCGGTCATCCTGAATATAAAGTCACAGATGGAGTAGAAACAACTACAGGACCTTTGGGACAAGGTGTTGCGAATGCTGTCGGTATGGCTATTGCGAAAGAGATGCTTGCTGAAAGATTTAATGCTGTTGGATTTCCAATAATTAACAATTATACTTATTGCGTTGTTGGCGATGGATGTTTGATGGAGGGAGTAGCACAAGAGGCTTGCTCTTTGGCAGGAAATTTAAATTTAAACAAATTGATTTTGCTTTATGATTCAAATGAAGTTACCATGGAAGGCAGTATTAACTTGTCAAATCGTGAAAACGTTGCAAAAAAGTTTAAAGCAATGGGTTGGAAAGTTATTTTAGTAAAAAACGGAAATAATTACACGGCTTGTTCAAGGGCGATAGGAAAAGCAAAAAAATCCGATAGGCCATGTCTTGTTATTTTTAAAACAACAATAGGTATAGGTACAGATAAGGAAGGGACATCTGCTGTCCATAGTGGTGTTTTAAGCGAAAACGAACTCAAAACTTTTAACAGCAAACTTGGTGTCTACGAAAACTTTTTTGTCCCTAATGATGTAAGAGATTGGTGTATGGCGACTGCAAGAAAAGGGAGACTTAACCATGAAAAATGGAATCAAGAACTTGCGATTTATGCAAACTCCAACCCTGAACTTTACAGGCAATTTACAAACTTTTTCGATAGAAAAAAATTAGACTTTGACAAAATGGTTAGAAATGTTTACAAGTGGGAAAATAAAAGTGGCAGAGATTTAAATAAAATCATTTTAAATGAAATTGCTGAAAAATATTTGCAAATAGTAGGTGGTTGTGCAGATGTTGTAAATTCTACAAAAGCATTTATTGAAAATGGTGGCTATTTTTCTTACGCTAATAGAAGAGGTAGAAATATTCATTTTGGTGTTAGAGAACACGCAATGGCAGGAATTTGCAATGGTATAGCTTTATATGAAGATTTTATTCCTTTCTGTTCAACCATGCTTGCTTTTTCTAATTATATGTTGCCTGCGATTAGGCTGAGTGCAATGATGAAACTAAATGTTATTTATTTGTTTACTCATGATAGCATTAATGTGGGGGAAGATGGTGTAACGCACCAACCAATTGAACAAATTGCACAACTCCGTTCAATAGAGGGTCTAACTGTTTTTAGACCATGTGATGCAAAAGAACTTTTGGCATGTTATTCTTTTGCTGTAAATAAAAATGGGCCTGTTGCAATTATTTTATCAAGAAACGAAATGCAACCTGTGGAAGGTAAATTTAACGAAACTTTGGCAGGTGGTTATGTAATAACATCGACAAAAAAAGAGCCAAAAGTTACCCTTGTTGCGTCAGGAACGGAAGTTGCTTTGGCGAATGAAATATATCAAGAATTGTCTAAAAAAATTGATGTTTCCGTTGTTTCAATGCCTAGTTTAAACCTTTTTGATAGGCAGTCGGCAAATTATAAGGCAAAAGTTCTCGGAAAAGGCTTGAAAGTTGTCATTGAAGCATCTAATGATAATTATTGGTATAAGTATTTAGGAGAAAATGATATTTTTGTCAAAGTTGGAGATTATCAAGGTAGTGGAAACGGTCTTGAAATTTACAAGAAAGCAGGTTTTTCAGCAAAAGAAATTCTTAAAAATATCAATAAAAAAATTAGCAAATAATTTCAACATTTTTTTTAATTTTTTTGTCTAAATATTTAAATTTCGACAATCATTAAATTACACCTCTTTGTATAATATATAAAGAGGTGTTTTTATGTCGATTAAAAAAAGCATTGTGCTAAATGATACAAAAAATAGCGATAAAAAAGCTGTTTTGACAGTTGAAGGAGATGGTGATGTAGTTAAAGGACGAGTTCGTTTGTATAATTTTGGCGTTGAACCAAAAGGTATTTTAACTTTAGGAATTTATTCTAATGGTCAGGTTTCAAAGGCTGGTTTAACTCATGAAAAAGGCATGTTATACACTTTCTTTTCAGATTCTAAAATGTTAAATCAAGATTTTTCATGTGCTGTTGTAAATGTTTACAATGGAGAGGCACAGCCAATATTGTTTGGTGCGACTCAAGGTAATGGTGAAAATAATTTGCAAAAGGTTGTTGATGCTGTAAAAGGGGTTAGAAATATTGACGAAATAGAACAAGTATTAAATGATTATGGAATAGATTATGATGAAGAAGAAAAAAAAGAAATAGAAAAAGAACTCGACAAGGAATTTGAATGCAAAAATTGTGCAAATTGCAAATATAAACAGTATTTTTATTCACAAAAACTTTCACAAAAAGATTTTGATGAAAACGAAGAAGAAATAATTGAAGATGAAAAAACATTTTATCAAGAAATAAAACCTCAAATAGATAAACTTTTTCAAGAAAACAAAGAAGAAGGCTATTTAAATAAAATTTTTCCAAATTCAAAATGGGTAAAAGTAAATCTTGACAATGGTGATTATTATGTTTTTGGACTTATATATCAAAATGAGGATGTGAAATATATTTGTTATGGTGTTCCAGGAATTTACCAAAAAGTTCCGCCAAGAGAACTTGCGGGATATCCGGCTTGGCTTCCACTTGACAACGACAATCAAGAGGGATTTGGTTATTGGCTTACCTATCAAGATGCTCAAAGTGGAGAAAGCGTAAAAGCTATTGTTGAATAATTTCAAAAGTATTAAACTATTATTAAATAATTTGGAAGGAGATAATATGGTAGCAATTTCTTGGTTTTGTCTTGCCGGATTGATAAGTATTTTGTTGTTTCTTGCTTTATATTTGTTGATCGGTCAATCTTTATACTCTATTGTTTTTTCAAGAAATAGTAGATTTAAAAAGAAACTTGAAAGAAGACAAAATAACGATTTCGAAAACGATTTTTGGGATAAAAATCAATTCCAAGATGTTAATATTATATCTCATGATGGCCTTAAACTTTATGCAAAGTACCTAAATAAGGGCGGTGCAAAAGTTGTTTTGCTTGTTCATGGTTATGGTGGAAATTACAAAGATATGGCAAAATATGCTCAAATTTTTTTAAATAAAGGGTACGATTTACTTGTTGTTGACAATAGGGCTCATGGGAAAAGTGAAGGGAAAATTGTCGGTATGTCATGGGAGGATAGATTTGACATACAAAGTTGGTGTGAATTTTTAACAAAAGTAAATCCTTGTTATAAAATAGTTCTATTCGGACAGTCAATGGGGGCAAGTGCAGTTTGTAATTTTGCGGGAGAAAAAAATAATTATAATGTAGTGGGTGTGATTGAAGACTGTGGATTTGACAATGCTTATAAACAGATTTTATATTTGTTTAATAGAACTAAAATTAAATTAAAATTATTTTTTAAAATTTTTACTTTTTATTCTAATAAAAAAAATGGATACAACTTAAAAGAAGTCGATTGCTTAAAACAATTAAAAAATACACATATTCCGCTATTAATTATTCATGGAAGCGACGATCACTTTGTGCCAACCGAAATGGCATATAATATCTACAATTCAGCTAATGAATTTGAAAGAGAAATTTATGTTGCGAAGGATGCTAGACATACGAAAAGTTTTGAAGTCGATGAAAAAAAATATAAAAATGTGATTTATAACTTTTTAGATAAATATAAAATATAAAAATGTGCTTAATTTTGCACATTTTTTTTGCTTTTATTTTTTAAAATTTGATATTCTTCAAGTGCTTGTTCTTTCTGTTTTTCAAGTAAAAAAGTTTTATTTTTCTCTTTAGTAAGAGCAAATCTTCGTTCGTTCTGTAAAAACTCAAAATAATTCGGATTTGATATTTCGCTTTGCAAATTTAGAGAGTTGGTTGTTGGATTGTATATGTATAATGGCCAAAATCCACAATCAACTGCAATTTTTTGCTCTTGAATTGAATTAGATAAGTCGTAACCTTGATTTACACAAGGACAATACGCAATGACTATACTTGGTCCTTTATATTCTTGAGCTTCTTTCAAAGCTTTTATTGTTTGATTTATGTCTTTGCCCATTGCTATTTGTGCGACAAAAACATCTTTGTAGTTTAAAGCCATTAGTCCTAGATTTTTTTTGTGTGTACTTTTTCCATTTTCGCTAAATTTTATGCTTGCACCTATTGGAGTAGCCTTGCTTGTTTGGCCTCCTGTGTTCGAATAAGATTGATTGTCTAATACCAAAATATTTACATTTTCACCGCTCGCAATTACATGATCAAGACCGCCAAAGCCTATGTCGTAAGCCCAACCATCACCACCAATTATCCAAATTTTCTTATCTTTATTTTCAGTATAATTTTTTGCTAAAGTAAGTCCTAATCCAAATTCAGCATTGTCTTCAAAAAGACTGTTAGCCCATGTTATGCCGTTTTTATTTTCATCAAGCAAGAAAGGACATGAGCCGAAACTTCCACTATAAATTGATGAGCAACCAGTTGCATTTGCAATCATCATATTACTACCATTCAACATTGTTAAAATTTTTATATAAGCGGTTTGACCACAGCCTGCACAGGCAGAAGGGGATTTAAATAAAGATTTTTCAAATTGCAGACCCTTTGCAAAATCTTTAGAAAATTTGTTTTGTTTTGTATTTTCTAGATTTTTATACTTTTTATATTTTAAAATTTCTTCTTGTTTTAATTTTTCATTTTCTATCATTACAAGTGCTTTTTTTATTGCAGGACAAGAATTTGCACAAATTCCACAACCTGTGCAATTTTCAGGTGATAGAAGTATTCTGAATAATTTATTTTCAAAGCCTATTGCTTTTGAAAAATCTTTTTGCCAACTTTTTTCAACTTTATCTTCTTCGATCAAAAGAGATGATAACGCGGAGTGAGGGCAAACAAGAGTGCAAGTGCCACACTGAACACAATTTTCTTTAATAAATTGTGGCAAGTTGAAAGGAATATTTTTTATTTCATATTCGCGTGTGCCCAAAGGACTTTTCCCATCTGGTGAAAACGCGCTAACTGGTATTTGGTCACCTTCTAGGTTTTCCAATTTTGAAAGAATCTTTTTGTAAAAATCATTTTCAATATTATTTGTTGTTTTTAAGTTTACTCCTTTGAAAGATGAGTAATTTATTTGCTTTAAGTTGTCAAAAGTTAAATTTAATGCATTGATGTTTTTTTCTATAACATCTTTTCCTTTAGACGAAAAAGTTTTGTTGATTTCTTTTGTTATACAATCAATTATTTGGCTTTTATTTAAAAAGCCACTTGCAATAAATAGGGCAGTTTGCATAATTATATTTATTTTGTTGCCTAAACCACAACTTAAAGCAATTTTTTGAGCATCAATTGTAAACAAATTGCAATTCTTTTCTTTTAATTTTAAAACAAAATTTTCTGCCAAAATTTTATCAAGTTCATTTTCATGAAAAATTGAGTTTAAAATAACTATTCCATTTTTCTTTATATTTTTCAAACAATCATATCGGTGCACAAAAGAAAAATTGTTTATGCATACGATATCTTGTTTCTCGAGCAAATATTGTGATTTTATTGGTTTGTTTGAAATTCTAATATGGCTTTGAGTTAAACTTCCTGATTTTTTTGAATCATATTCGAAATAACCTTGAACATATTTGTTTAAATTTTCACCTAAAATTTTTATAGTTGACTTGCTTGCGGAAACTGAACCATCAGAACCAAGACCATAAACTTTTATTGAAAAGTCATCATTTATATAAGGCGTTTCTTTTGTGTTTAATGAAGAATTTGAAACATCATCTATTATTCCAACAGTAAAATTGTTTTTGTGTTTTTTAACCATATTATCAAAAACTGCTTTAACACATGAAGGGGTGAATTCTTTTCCTCCTAGTCCGTAAATTCCTGAAAGAACCTTTAATCCCATTTTTTGTTGTGAAAGAGCAGAAATTACATCAAGGGCAAGAGGAGGGAGAGAACCATTTTCTTTCGTTCTATCTAAAACTGTCAAAATTTTTGCACTTTTTGGAATTGATTGCAAAAATAAATCATTTAAGAATGGTCTATATAAATTAACTCTTATTAATCCTATTTTTTCTTTTTTATTGTTGTCAATATATTCTTCTATAGTTTGACAAGAAGATCCCATTGCGACAATTATTTTTTCTGCATCTTTGTCCCCATAATAATCAAAAGCATTATATTTTCTTCCGCATTTGTTGTAAATTTCTTCAAAAATTTGGTTTATGTTTGTTTTTATATTTTTGTAAACACTTTCACATGCAATTCTATTTTGAAAAAAAGTGTCTGGATTTTGTGCAGTTCCATATTGAAAGTTGATATTCTTGTGTTTAAAATTTTGATAGTCTTTTTCTATAAAATTTTTTATCTCATCATTGCTAAAAACTTCAATTTTTTGAATTTCGTGTGAAGTTCTAAATCCATCAATAAAGTGAAGGACAGGAATAGAAGATTTTAATGCAAGCATATGTGACGCCATTGCTAAATCATGGCTTGATTGAACGCTGTCAGAGGCGAGTATCACAATTCCGCTTGAGCGTACAGCCATAACATCACTATGGTCGCAAAATATAGATAGTGCATGGGAAGATATTGCTCGCGCACTTACATGAATTACCGCAGGCAAGTTTTCTCCAACAAGTTTGTAAAGATTGGGCAACATTAAAAGAAGGCCTTGCGAAGAAGTAAAAGTTGTTGACAAGGCTTTGCCGAGTAATGCACCATGCAATGTTCCGCTTACACCACTTTCTGATTGCATTTCTATTATTTTAACATTTTCTCCAAAGGCATTTTTTTCATCTTTTGAATTAACAAGTGTAGAAAACTCTGCCATTGGTGTGGATGGGGTTATTGGATAAATAGGAATAATTTCGCTACATTTGTATGCTATCGATGCTGTTGCTTGGCATCCATCTAAAATTTTTTTCATTTTTACCTCTTTATAAGTATATATTTTATAAATTATTTAGTCAAATAATTTTTTGTTTATAAACAACTGAAAAAATAACAAATGGCTTGCAGAAATTGTCTTTTTTTTATATAATAATAAGCATGAAAAGAATTCTTTTAAAGATAGCCTATGACGGCAGTTCATATAAAGGTTGGCAAAAACAGGAAGGGTTAGATACGATTCAAGGAACGATAGAAAAAGCCCTTTATTTAGCATTTAAGAAAGAAATTGAAGTATTTGCTAGCGGAAGAACTGATGCCGGAGTTCATGCAATTGAACAATGTGCACATTTTGATATAGATGATAGTGTTCCTGTAAAAAAAATTAAAAACATATTAAACAGAATTTTGCCGGATGATATTGAAATAAAGTCGGCGAAAATAGTTTCTAATGATTTTCATGCTAGATTTTCTGTTAAAAAGAAAAAATATCTTTACAAAATTGCAACTTCTTGCAAAAATTGTTTTTTAGCAAAAAGAGTAGGTTTTGTAAAAGAGAAATTAGATGTAACTAAAATGCAAGAGTGTGCTTTTTTATTTTTAGGGAAACACAATTTTAAAGGATTTTGTAGCAGTCAAACAAGTGCTAAAGATTTTGAAAAAACAATTTACAACATTTTAGTATTAAAAAAGAAAAATTTTGTTGAAGTTGAAGTTGAAGGCAGTGGTTTCCTTATGCATATGGTAAGAATTTTAGTTGGAACAATGGTTGACTATGCTTTAGGTAAAATTACGAAAGAAGACATTGTTTGTGCATTAAAGACTCAAGACAGGTCTTTTGCTGGGCAAACAATGCCACCACAAGGTTTATATTTAAAAAAAGTATTTTATTAAAAATAATGTTTTGTAACAGTTGATAAAAAATTTAATTTATGATAAAATTTTGAAAGTAAAAAAGGAAAGAAAAATGATTACAGATAGACAATTAAAAGAAAAATGGTTTAAGTTTTTTGAAGAACATGGATTTAAAAAAATAGAGGGATTTTCAATTATACCAGAAAATGACCCAACAGTTTTATTTACAACTGCAGGTATGCATCCACTTGTTCCTTATCTTCTCGGAGAGAAACATCCCGCTGGAAATAAAATTTATGATGTTCAAAGATGTATAAGAACTAGCGATATTGATTCTGTGGGGGATGGCAGTCACCTTACATTTTTTGAAATGCTTGGAAATTGGACATTAGGAGCTTGTGATAAAACTGAAATGATTAAATTAAGTTTTGAGTTTTTAACAAGTCCAAAATATTTGGGTCTTGATAAAGACAACCTTGCAGTAACTGTGTTTGCAGGCAATGATGTTGCTCCTCGTGATGAAGAAGCATATAAAGCATGGAAAGAATGTGGCATAAAAGAAATATTTTTTACCAGCGAAGATAACTGGTGGGCGCTAGGCGGTGGCGTTGGACCTTGTGGACCAGATAGCGAAATGTTCTATGATACGGGTAAAGAAAAATGCGGAGAAAATTGTTCTCCTTCATGTGATTGCGGAAAATATTTGGAAATATGGAACGATGTCTTTATGCAATATGTTGTTAAAAACTCAGGAGAAAAGGCACAATTGTTGCAAAGACCAAATATTGATACAGGAATGGGGCTTGAAAGAACAGTGGCAATTTTGAATGGTGCAAAAAGTGTTTATGACAGTGGATGTTTAAAAAGGGTTATTGATTTCATAAATGATAACGCAAATGTAAAATATAACGATAGTGAAAGTTCTGTCCGTGCTTATAGAATAATCACTGATCATCTTCGTTCTTCAACATTTATTTTAGGCGATGCAAGGGGAGTTGTCCCTTCTAATGTTGGACAAGGATATATTTTGCGTAGATTTATAAGAAGGGCAATAAATTGTGCTAGAAATATTGGCTTTGATAGTCAACTTTTTGCTGGTATTGTTGATTTGTATGTAGATGAATATGGACAAGATTATTCCGATATCAATAGTAATAGACAATTTATAAAAGAAGAAATGCTTAAAGAAGTTGCAAAATTTTCAAAAGCACTGGATGAAGGTCATAAAGAATTTGACAAAGTTATAAATGGCATTGAAAAACATAAGGCTTTTGCTTCAAAAAGTGGGGAAGTTGTTGAAAACATAATTGGCGGGAAAGCAGCATTTAGGCTCTATGATACTTTTGGATTTCCTTTGGAACTCACTGAGGAACTTGCAAAAGAAAGAGGTTATCAAGTTGATAAACAAGGGTTTGATCAAATGTTTAAGGAGCATCAAGAAAAATCTAGGCAAGCAACAGCAGGAATGTTTAAAGGCGGACTTGCTGATACATCAAAACAATCTGCTTACTTGCATACTGCAACACACTTATTACTCGCTGGTTTGCAAAAAATGTTTGGAAAGGATGTCGTGCAAAAAGGTTCTAATATAACTCCAGAAAGATTGAGATTTGACTTTAATTTAGATCACAAAATGACGGCGGAAGAATTGAAAGAAGTTGAAGATTTTGTAAATAATGCTATTGAAAGAAAACTTCCTGTAACTTGTGAAGTTATGAAAATTGAAGAAGCTAGGGCAAGTGGCGCACATGGAACATTTACAAATAAATATGGGGAAGAAGTAAAAGTATATACAATTGGTGATGTAAGCAAAGAAATTTGTGGAGGACCACATGCGGAAAATACCGAACAATTGCACCACTTTAAAATTGTAAAAGAGGAATCTTCTTCAAGTGGAATTCGCAGAATTAAAGCCATTTTAGATTAAAAAGATATTGATTAATTACTTTTTGTGTGTTATAATAAATTTA
This sequence comes from uncultured Clostridia bacterium, assembly GCA_944384485.1. Classification (GTDB taxonomy): domain Bacteria; phylum Bacillota; class Clostridia; order Christensenellales; family UBA1242; genus Caccovivens. The sequence goes on along the minus strand of CALWTO010000036.1, from coordinate 25,776 downwards.
AGGAGGAATTATGGCAGATAATAAAGTGCGAAAAGGCTTTTTGTTTTATTTATTAATGTTAATACTGCTTTTAGTTGCTGTTTTTTTCGTCCTTGTAGTGATTATGGTTTTTTCTCCTGGATTAGACATAATGGGTTATAAATATTTTTCAAATGTCAGTGAAAAACTAATCACACAAATTTCTAATACTGATGGAACATTAACACGAGTTGATCTTTCACAACCTGTAGATATTTTAATTAATGGTAATTTGACAAATGTTGAAATTGTTCGAGATTCAGTAGTTAAAGAATTTACTATTAAAATTGAGAATTATCAGACAGGATTTGCTTACGCTGATCAAAATACTGATGTTTCATATTCTATAAAATATGAAAAACCTATAACTGCTTCTTATTATCAACTAAAAATTGACATTGTCAATGCTGAAGGCTTTATGTATTTTAACAATAATTGTTATGTCCAATTGTTGATACCCGAAGATGAAACTGTAAATGCAGAAAGTCTGATTGATATTTCTTTACAATCGGGGAATATAGCTCTTGGGACTAAAAGTTCTTTAGATGAAAGCAAAAGCAGCGTTGATATAAACCATGTGGTTTTGTCAACAAATGAAGGAAACATCACTCTAGGTAAGTATTTCGAACCAACGATCACAACTTTAAATATTAATCAAAGCCGTGGCGAATTTAATGCGTTAAATAGTTTAACCATAAAATCCGGAAACAGTGTAGATATTGTTGGAAACAAAACAAATTTTAAATTTAATGATATTGTTTTAGAAAACTATGATACTGAATCAGCAACTTTAAATCTTGATATAAATAATGGAAGTTTTTCTTCAACAAAAATTCATGCAAACACTCATTTGGATGCTGTTTCTTCAAAGATTGATATCTCCAATTTTAAAGGCAAATTTGATTCTAATGATTTAGTAAATAAAATGGACAAAATGGATTTAAATATTGGAACAATAGAAGGTTCTATAAGTTTGCCTTTTGCAAACAATTGCAATATAAATATTGATGATGCAAAACAAGCAAAAGTTTTTATCTCTTCTGATAGTGCAGATATAAACATAAAAAATTTAGGCAACGATTCATGGATTGAAAGTAGTGAGGGATCTATCAATGTAAGTTTGTTAAGTCAAGAAAACACTATTACGATAATCGGTGAGAATACTGCGATAGATGTAAATTGCACACAAGAGATGCTTACATCTTTAGTTGTTAAAAATGATGTTGGAAAAACAAATTTAAATTATTACTCAACTTCAAAGTTTACTGTTTATTTTTATGATCTTGAAGGAAATTTGAAAAAAAGTAATGTCAAAGTTGAAGGTTATGAAGATATGCTTACAAATCCTTTGTATGTAAATGGCGGAAATTTTGAATCGAAAATTTATTCAAATAGTGAAATAACAATGAACGTTATAAAAGAGGCTTAAAAACCTCTTTTTTTGTAAATTTTTCATTTTGAAATATTTAATTGATATGATATAATCAACTTATGGAAATTAAAAAAATTTTACATTGTGCTGATTTGCATTTGGGTGCAAAGAATCCAAAATTAAGTTCTGAAAAGCAAAGATTCTTATTGCAAGAACACTTAACTATTCTTGAAAAACTTTTCTGTAGAGATTATGATATAATCATGATTTGTGGGGATTTATTCCATAATAAAAATGTTGGAAGAAAAGTAATTAACAGTTTTTTTAAAATTGTGGAAAAATCTAACAAACCAGTTTTGTATATTGCGGGCAATCACGATGAAAAATTTGATTTTATAGATTATCCATCAAATTTTATAATTTTAAATAAAAATGTTTACAAAACTGACAACATAGATTTTTGGGGCATGCAAGAAGATTATGAAAATTTTGATTTTAGCAAATTAAATATTTTAATGGCACATGGTGAAATTTATAATAAAAATGATAATGATTATATAGATTTACAGAAAAACTTTTCTAAACCATTTAATTACATTGCGCTAGGGCATGAACATTCTTTTTCTTGTCAAGAATTTGAAAATGCAAAATTGGTTTATAGCGGTGCACTTTTTGCAAACGGTTTTGATGAATGTGGTGAAAAAGGATTTGTTGAAATTGATATTCAAAACGAACAAATTAAATTTAATTTTAATGTTTTAGAGCAGACGCAATTTGAAATATTGCAATTCAATATATCTAACTATAAAAATAAGAATGATGTTATATCAAATTTTTCAAATTTCATTTTAAAGCAAAATAAAAATTTTGCATACAGAATAGTTTTTACAGGTTATTATGAAGAAAATGAAAAATTAAATTTTTTAGAAGTTAGGCAATTGATGCTAGATTTTTTCTACTTTGAATTTGTAGATAATAGCAAACTAAAACTGAATTTTGAAAAATTTAAAAATGAAAAGCTGTCTTTTAAAGCTGAATTTATTAATCTTGTTGAAGATGCTAACTTGAATGAAGATGAAAAAAATTCAATTTTAACAACTGGGTTGGAAGCATTGCAAGGAGATGATTTGTCGATATGAAGATATTGAAATTACATATTGAGAATTTTGGTAAATTAACTGATTTTAGTTGTCAATTTAATGAAGGGCTAAATCAATTTGTGGAAGAAAATGGTTGGGGTAAGAGTACGCTTGCAACATTTATAAACTCTATGTTTTATGGATTGGAAGCGAGTGGCAGAAAAAAAGATTATGAAGCGGAAAGAAGTAAATATTCACCTTGGCAGGGTGGAATTTATGGTGGGAATTTAACTTTTGAAACAAAAGAAAACGTTTATACAATTTATAGAACTTTTGGCAAGACTCCAGAGCAAGACACTTTTCAACTTTACAATGAAACTTTAAAACAAATTTCCCAAGATTTTTCAGAAAATATTGGTGAAGAGTTGTTCGGTGTAGGCAAAGAAACTTTCTCCATATCTTCTTTTTTTGGACAAGCAGTTTTAGGGTTTGGCTTGACAGATGAGGCAGTTTCAAATTTGGCAGGTTTGGAAAAATTTAAAAACGATGCTGAAAGTGTTGATAAAGCATTAAATTTAATTGAAAAAAGAAGAAAAGAATTAGTTGCAAATCCACCTAAAAAAACAGAATTAATTCAAATATCAAAATCATTAAACAATTTGAGTGTAACAATATCTCTTAAAGAAAGCAAAGCAAAGGATTTAAAAGAAACTTTGTCAAGTTTGCAAAAGGAGAAAGAGAGGTTAGAATTAAAAAATAAGATTGATGAAAATGAACGAAAAAATACAATAAACAAAATCAACGAACAAAATTTCTTACAACAAGAATTAAATCAAAAAAACTTACAATTAAACAATATTTTGCTGGCAAAAAATAAAAAAAATGATAAAAAAAATAGTGGCAAATTTAGTCTTTTAACCATTTCATTGTGTTTTGCAATGGCAATACTTTTTGTCGTTCTTGGAGTAACAGCCATTGTTAATTATATTATGGCTTATGTTTTTGCTGGAATATTTGCTGTTGCTGGATTTTTTGTTTTTTTCATTAAGAAAAGCAATATTAGTAATAAAGAAGACTATGATAGTGCAGAAGAAAACAGATTAAAAAAAGATATAGAGAATTTGAGTGCAAAACTACAAGAATATCAAGAATTAAATATAAAAATACTTGATAAGCCCAATGATTTGTTAAGAGATACGGAAAATAAATATTATGCTTTGCTGGCAAAATATAATGAACTATTAGGCGATTTGGATCAAATGAAAGAAGAAACATTCCTTTTAGAGGAAAACAAAAAAAATATTGAAGAAATCATATCGCAAAATGAGAAAAGAATAAATTTGTTAAAATTGACCGCGAATTATTTAAATAAAGCAAGGGAAAACGTAAGCCAACGATTTGTAAATCCAGTCAATGAAAAATTTCAAATGTTTTTAAGTAAGTTTTTATTAAAAGACAAAATTGATATCGATAGCAAGTTTGTTGCTTCAATTATTACCAATATAGGGGCAAAAAACATTCAATATTTAAGCAAGGGAAGCCAAGATTTGGTAGCTATATGTCAAAGATTTAGCATGATTGAAAACATTTTTAAAAAAGAAAAACCTTTTGTTGTGTTAGATGATAGTTTTGTAAATGTTGATGATAGTAAAATCAATTCTATAGAAGAGTTAATAAAACTTTTAACTAAAACATATCAAATTTTGTATTTTACTTGCAGTGAAAGTAGAAAGTTTAAAAAATAAAAAATGTAAGCAATGATGCTTACATTTTTTGGTGCTGGTGGTGGGAGTCGAACCCACACGGTGTTGCCACCTCAGGATTTTAAGTCCTGTGCGTCTGCCATTCCGCCACACCAGCATATTTTTAGGGCTTTTTTGTCGATGTCTTGCCCATTTAAAAATTGCGACCCCTCACAAAAGTTTAGGTCGCTTTTGGAGGTACCACCCGGATTTGAACCGGGGAATAAAGGTTTTGCAGACCTTTGCCTTACCGCTTGGCGATGGTACCATTTTTGGAGCGGAAGACGGGATTCGAACCCGCGACATTTGCCTTGGCAAGGCAACGCTCTACCACTGAGCCACTCCCGCAAACTTTTATTTGCCAAGCATTAAATGCTTATCGTAAGGTTTGCGTTTATACTATACCAAATTTTTATAAAAAAATCAACTATTTTTTATAAATAAATCAAATTATTTTATAATTTACTATTTTTATAGTTTGTAATTATATATTAAATTTTTTATTAAAAGTTTACAAAAAAACACACTTTCGTGTGTTTTTTATTATTTTTCGAAATAAACAATACCATAACATTTTGGACCAACATGTGAACCTACTACGCAACCAATTTCGCAATTTGTGATTTTTTGATTAGGTAATATTTTGTCCTTATATTTTTCTTGTAATTTTTCAATAGCTTCGAGGTTGTCGGAATGTATGAAATAAAAATCATGTTCTCCATCAATTGAATTTATTTTTGAAAATAAATAGTTTTCTGCTTTAATGGTTCCCATACATTTTGCTATGTTTACAACTTTTCCGTCAACTATACTAACTATTGGTTTTACATTTAACATAGACCCAATGATGGCAGAGGAAGATGACAATCTTCCGCTATTTTTTAAATACTTTAAATCATTTATTATTGCATATAATTTGCATTTTTCTTTTAATCTGTAAAATTCTTCAATGATTTTGTCTACATTTTTTTCTTTTTCAATGAATTTGCAAAGTTCGCAAATTATTGCACCTTGTGCGACAGTTGTGCAACCACTTTCTTCAATAAAAACATTTTTCATCCCAAGAGATTCGGCTGCCATTTGTGCTTGAAGTTTTGTTTGGCTCATCTCCATAGAGATAACTAGTGTTAAAACAAAAACATCATCTTTGTTTGCATATTCTTTGTAAAATTCTTCAAATTTATAAGCATTTGGCATAGCTGTTTTTGGAATTATATTTGTTTCTTTAACCTTCTTATAAAATTCTTTTTTATCAAGACCTTCTGGATAAATTTCATCCCCAAAAGCAACTTCGATAGGAATTATTGAGATATCATATTTTTCTAAATATTCTTCTGGGATATCGCATGAAGCATCTGCTACAATTTTGTATTTCATTATTATCTCCTTTTATTTATGATACTATATATAAAATAAAAATACAAATAAATTTAAAAAATATTGCTCTATTTTAAAAAAAATATTAAATTTTGAAAAAATATTTAAAATTTTGTAAAAAAATCGAAAAATATGTTTTGAATTTTTAATAATTTATATTATAATTTTGCAGGAGGTTGATAAATGGGGGATACAGAACAAAAGAAAATAGTTTTTTATGAAGAAAGATTAAGTTCTATATTGATAAAATTACGAATTCTACCAAATATTAAAGGCTATTGTTTGCTAAAAGAATGTGTTTTGCAGATATTGATGGACAACACAAAAAAGTACAATATGAACAAAAGTTTGTACCCAGCATTAGCCAAAGTGCATAATGTAACTGTAGGTCAAATTGAAAGGAGATTAAAAATATTGTGTAATACATGCAAAAGGCTTTGCGATAAAAATGATTTAACTTCAGTTTTTGGCGGACAAAATGTTGAAGATATTTCAGTCAAACAAATCATATGTTTGTTGGCTGAAAAATTGAATTTGGAATATCGGGCAATGTTATATTCACAAAATAGTTTTAATTTTATCTAATTACAAATTATGATACAACATACAATTTACTGAGAAATCTACTCAGTTTTTTTATTTTTGATAATTTTTTTTAGACGATTTAATAAAAATGTGATTTACTTTTTTGAAAATATAGAATATATTATATGAAGGAGGTAAGATGGAGTTATTAGAAGTATATGATTTTGACGGTAATAAAACTGGAAGAATTATAGTTAGGGGAAATAAGGATCTTGCAGAAGGTGAATGTATAAAATTGGTAACAATATGGATCAAATCTAAAGATAAATATCTTATTCAAAAATGTAGCAAAGAAAAAGGTGGGGAATACGCTGTAACAGGTGGTCATGTTACAAGTGGGAACACAACCGTGCAGCAGGCAGTATTGGAATGTAAAGAAGAGCTTAATTTAAATTTAGATAAGAATAAATTAAAATTTTTAGGTAATGTTTTTAAAGAACATGCAATATTTGATGTTTACATTTACGAGGATGAAAATCTTTTAAAATATAAATTTCAATTGCAAAAGGAAGAAGTGGAAAGTGTTTCTTGGAAAACAATGGATGAAATTGATGAGTTATGCAAAGACAACGTATTCCGCACATCATCAAAAATACAATTTGCAAAGTTTATAAAAAAACAATGTTCAAATTAAGAATTTTAATAATCTTCGTTTCAATGTGGAAATTATATTTGTTAAAATTTTGTATAATAAAAAAACTCCATTTTTGGAGTTTTTTTGGTGCTGGTGGTGGGAGTCGAACCCACATGAAGTTGCCCTCAATGGATTTTGAGTCCATCGCGTCTGCCATTCCGCCACACCAGCATATCTTTTTTTATTTTCGCTATATCATTCTAGCATATTTTTTTTTCTATTGCAAGTTTTTAATTAAAATTTTTCTTTTTTGCGTTAATTTTTTTGCTTTCTTTTTTTGTCATTTTTTGTCAGTATTTGACTAAAAGATGACGCTATTTTGACATTTATTTTGTATAATTTTGTAAAATATTGTAAAAAAGTGTTAAAATTAGTGGCAGTTAACGTTGACTATTCAAAGAGTTTAATTTTATAATTTTTTCGTAAAAGGGAGGAATTATGAAATTAAATTTATGTGCTAAAACTGTTTTACTTGTTTATAGATATTTAGACAGAATTGCTGATGCAATTGACAGGTTGGTTGAAAGAAGAGCGTTGAATTCTTTTTATATGTCTGGTATTGGTTGTAAAGATAACAATATAAGTAATGTTGCTCAATACATTATTGATTTAAGTCAAAGAAAAGTTAAACTTATTAACATAAAAATATTAACCGAGATGGCTCTTGATAATTGCCCTATTTTGTATTCTCAAATTCTTATTGAGAAATATATGGACAATGATAAAGCATGTGAAATTGCTAAAAGGCATAATTTATCTGAAAGAACTTATTTTAGAAGATTAAATGAAGCATTAAGAAATTTTTCTATCACATTAGAAAAATTAGGTTTTTCTGAAAGCAAACTTTTGGATTACATATCTTCTGAAAAATGGATGATAGAAGTATACAATAGACTAATAACTGTTAAAAACGAAGACAATTTTAATGTTTCAAATTGTGATTTAGGAAAAATTGCTGTTTGTTAATTTAAGTCATTTTCATCAAATTCGAAATAATCTCCATGCCTTTTTTTTGCGGGTTTCTTATTAACTGCAACTTTATCTTTTTGAAAAGATGGTTTTATAAGTAAATATAAAATTATTAAACAAGGCAAAGATACGCCAATTATAATAAATGCCATAGCCACATCGCTTAATTTTTCTTCCGTCGAAAAGTTGCTAGTAAACACGGGATTTTCAACAATATCAAAAGATTCATTATTTAATTCCAGATTGCTTTTTTCATAACAAAATGCTGAATAGACATAACCATATACATTTGTTTGATTTTTGTTATATTTGCAATAATACCAATTTTTGTTCATGTTGGGAATATTCTCTCCTGATATTTCACCGTAATATGTTCCTATGACTGTCAAGTAAGGAATGGAAGCAAGAGAAGTGTTGTTTGTAAAATTTGCTGTTGGGAACAAATCTAATCCATCAAAATCAAAAACAGTAAAATTAACATTTGCGAAAGGGACAGTAGGTGTGCCATTCATGACAGTTATTTCTTCTTTTTTTACATAGCCATAAAGATCTTTATATTGTGCGACATAGAAATCGCCGTTTGCTTCCTCTGTTATATAAACAAAATAACTTTTTGGAATTGCAAACAATTTGCTTTCATCGTTTGATATTGGATTTGAATAAAAATAAACATTATCATTCATAACTTTTCCGTAGTATGCGACATTTTGACTTGCCATTGAAGTTGAATGTAAAGGGCATAAAAAAAATGTTGTAATAAATATTGATAAAATAATTAAAAATTTTATTTTTTTCATGTTTTTATTTTAAAAAAATATGAGTTTTTTTAATAATATTTTTTTGTCGATAAAAAGACTTAAATATCTTATTTTGACAGGTGAAAAAATGGATGAAATTAAATACAAATTAAATATTGTAAAAAATCAAATTAAATTACGCCAAGAGGATGATTTTTTATCTTTTTATAACACAGGGGAAAAGGTTCACAAAAAACAAATTTTATTTCATAAGTGCGACAAAAAAAATAGATGGGTGTTTGGAGGCAACCGTTCAGGGAAAACAGAATGTGGAGCAGTCGAAACAGTCTGGCTTGCAAGAGGGATACATCCTTTTAAAAAAAATAAACCTATTTCTTGTTGGGTTGTAAGTCTTTCAAAACAAGTTCAACGAGATGTTGCACAAAATAAAATATTGCATTATTTAAAAAAACAATGGATTGAAAAAATTGTTATGACAAAGGGGCGTCAAGATAGCGCTGAAAGTGGGGTTATTGATTTTATTTTAGTAAAGAATATTTTCGGTAGTTTAAGTAAAATAGGATTTCGTAGTTGTGATCAAGGTCGAGAAAAGTTTCAAGGTGCATCCCTTGATTTTGTTTGGTTTGATGAAGAACCGCCTTTTGACATATATATGGAATGCAAAATGAGAATTTTAGATAAAAAAGGTGAAATTTTTGGTACTATGACTCCGCTTAAAGGATTGACTTGGGTTTATCATGAAATTTATTTAAATAATCATAATGATGAGAATGTTTGGTTTATTCAAATGGAATGGGCGGATAACCCTTATCTTGATGAAAAAGAAATTGAACTAATGAGTAAATCTATGTCAAAAGAAGAACTGGACAGCAGAAGATATGGAAATTTCATGCAATGTGGAGGTCTTGTTTATAATGAATTTGACGAATATGTTAATGTAATTGAGCCATTTGAAATACCAGAAGATTGGCAAGACAACATTTCGATTGATCCCGGACTTAACAACCCACTTTCTGCTCATTTTTACGCAAGAGATTATGATGGAAATGTTTATGTTGTTGCTGAACATTTTGAAAAGGGCAAGGAAGTTGATTATCATGCACAAAAAATAAAAGATATTGCGAAAAAATTAAATTGGAAAGTTAATAGAAATGGGCAACTTGAAGCTCTGATTGATTCTGCGGCATCACAAAGAACTTTGGCAAGTGTGAAAAATGTTGTTGAACTTTTTTACGAAAATGGAATTTTAGTGAATCCAAGAGTTAACAAAGATATGTTTACAGGAATCAATGTTGTTAAGCGTTACATAAAAGATGCAACAGGTGCATCACATCTTTTTATATTTAAAAATTGCGTTAATCTTATTCGAGAAATTAAATCTTATTGGTGGGGCGATGAAGATTTACCAATAAAAAAAGATGACCATTGTCTTGATGAAATGCGTTATTATTTAGTAAGTTTAAATCAAGATAAAACTTTTACAACCAAAAAAACTTTAGTGCAAAAAGATAAAGAAAAACTTATAAAAAAGTTGTCAAAGAAGTACTAATCTAGTAAAAATCTGACATTAATTAAAATAATTTAATATTTATTTGGAAAAAATAAATTATTATGATAAATTATTTATATAATTTATAAGGTGGGACAAAAATGAAAAATTTAAAAATTTTTGCATTAATTATTGTATTTTCACTTTCTATTATAGGGGGGAGTTTTGTTTGTCTTCCTTTTTATCAAAGTTCAGATTGCGCAGAATCAACTGCTTTAGTCTACAATAATAATGCTCAAGAAATTTTGTCTAAACCTTGGGAATATAGTGAAATCAAGTTAATGGAAGATATTGATAATTTAAAAGTTAATGCAGTAATAAATTCAAGCGATTATGTTTTTAGTGGTGTTTTCGATGGTAATGGTCATACAATCTATAACATTGAATACACAAATATAGATATTGAAGGTGGAGTTAATTTTGGAATTATTCCATATGCAAATGGAGCTACTATTAAAAATTTAAAAATAGGTGGCGAAATTGAAAATAATATTTCTCAAACAAATCAGATTAACTTTAATTTTGCAGATGATAATTATGGCAGTTTGAATTTAGGTTTAATTGTTGGAGTTGCTAAAAATTCTACAGTCGAAAATTGTGAAATAGATATTCAAAATTTTGATAAAACCAATAATATTGAAATATCTTTAAAAAATGGAGAAGTTTGTTTTGGTGGAATTGTTGGAAAAGCTGAAAATAGCCAATTTTACAACAATTTAGTAAAAGCGGATTTAAATTTTAATTTGTCCGCAAGCACACAAAATAATTTGGGGGGATTTGCTGGTTCAATTTCATCATGTTCTTTTAATCGTAACTTGTTTTTTGGTGATATTACAATAACAAGAGCAGATAATTTAAATACAAAAGTTTATTGTGGAGGTATTGTAGGTTTTGCACAAGATGCTGAAACTATAATTAAAGATAACACATCTTCTGGCAATTTTTCTTCATCTTTTGCAATAATGGGTGGTATTGTTGGGCAGGTTTCATCAAATAGCTCTATATCAGTGGGAAATATAAATTATGATTATTGGACTGATTCAAATGTTAATGCTATTGGAGAAAATGGAGAAAAATATTCAAATTCAAAATTAAATCAAGTTCAAAGCATTTCTTATTCTTTTTTAAATGATGTTTCTAATTTTAACCCAAGCAGTTCTGGTATAAATTTTAAAACTATCTTTAGCATAAAAAATTCAATTATAGTTTTACAGAGATTTCAAGAATTTTCTTTTTCTTTTATTCCAAATGTAGACCCTAATGCAATAATGCAAGAAATACATTTTGAGGGTTTGGATGAAAATAATTTTGCTTGTTATAATGATGATGTTTCAATTCATATTGAACTGAAAGAATTTTATAAAAATGGGATAAAGATTGAAAATTTAGTTGATTTTTATAATATTGTCAAAGTTGTTGTTGATGGAGATAAAATATTAGATGAATCTTTTGCTCAAGTCGAGAAAACAGAAAATGGTTTTATAATTTCTTTAAAGGCAAATGACTGGACGAGTGGAGCTTATAGTATAGATATTGAAGCAAACGAGTACAAAGGACAGTTTGCGGTTGAAAAAGATGATGGAATAGTTCCTGGTGGGTTGAGTTTTAACAATGGTACTAGCATTTTCGAATCAAGCGAAAATTTATATTCTATTAATTATGAACCTTTTACAGTTAGTGCCTCTACGAAAGAACAAAGTTACTACATTTTTGACCATTGGAATCTTTATTATATTGTTAATGGACAATACATTTTACAAGATTCTTCAAACAGTGCATGGTGGAATGAAGTAGGAAATGATTTAGCAACAATTAAAATTAATTTTGGCGTTGCTCCTTTTAATCAAAGTTTTAAACTTGAAGCAGTGTTCTCTAGCGAGGGCGGTGTTGAAATAGATTTTTTAAATTTTGACAAAGACAAAATTATTTCTGTTTCAGTACAAGGCAACAATTATACTTCTGTTCCAATAAAAATTGCTAAAACATTAACAAATGCAGAATTAAAAGTTATAACAAAGGAAAATTTTGAATTAAACTTAACGAAGTTTGTTCAATCTTTATCTTCTCTTTATAAAGAAAGTGTCGCAGAAAGTGATGTTGTAAAAAAGGTCGAAGAAAATGCAGAAGGTACAACTACCTATACTTTAAATGTTAATGTGGCAAAAATTTGCGAAAATCAAGAACTTGAGAAAATAAATTTTGAAATACTGGCTAATGAAAAACAAAACGGTAATGGCGATAGTTTGCTTTGGCTTTGGATTACAATTCCTTGTGTAGTTGTTGTTGCGATAGCTATTGTATTGCTTATATATTTCAAAAAGAGAAAAGTAGCAAAAAACAACATTAAAAAGAAAGAAAAAGAAATTAATTATAAAGATTTTTATTCTTGATTAAACATTAAAAATAAACTTATCAATATAAATATTTAAAAAAAGGTCTTTCAAAAGACCTTTTTTTATTTCATTATGCAGAGATTTTTTCAGCAAGAGAATTGTCTATAAGTTCATTAAAATCAGGGCTATAAGAAGTATTTTGTGTGCTGTTTATAATGTCAACAAGTTTTTCAAATGAACTTTGACTCATAATCAAATCATTGCTCCATGCGTCAATTGCAAGATATTGTTCTACTGCAATTTTTAATTCTTCGATGCTCATTCCTGCGAAAGATGCTGTCAATGCTTGTGCAACTAAAGTTGAGTCGTTTTGGGCAATATAATCATATCCTCGTTTTACTGCCTTCAAAAATTTTTCTGCTTGCTCGCTGTTATTTTGTAAATAACTTGATTTTGTAGCAAAACAAGTATAAGGAATTTCACCAGAAACTGCACCTACTGCAGAAACAACATAGCCCTTGCCTTCATTTGCCAATGTTGTAGCCGTTGGTTCAAAAAGAGTACAATATTCGCTTGATGAAGTTTGGAATTCACTTGCTATCATATTGAAAGCAACATCTGTTCTCAAATTCACTTCTCCAGCACTCGCATTCTCACCAATTGTCAATCCTGCTTGTTTTATCACATATTCGAGCGTCATCGCTGGTAATCCACCGGCTCTGCCACCTATAATAGTTTTACCTTTAAGCATTTTAAGTGTAAACTCGCCTTCAATTTCATCTTTTGAAACAATAAAGGAACCGTCGCGTTGTGTTAGTTGACCAAAAACAACAGGATGATCTTTTGTCGTTGAAGAATAAACAACTGTTTCAGGACCAACAAGTACTATATCAGCACTTCCACTTAATAGGGCAGTCATTGAAGCATCAGATCCGGTTGCACTTTCTATACTTACCTCAAGACCTTCATCTTCGAAAAATCCCATGTTTTGTGCCACATACAATGGAGCATAAAAAATGCTATGAGTAACTTCATTTAACCTTATTTTGTTTGGGTTGTTTCCACAACCAACAAATGCAAGGCAAGCGGTCAAACAAAGCATTAAACAACATAACATTAAAGATATTTTTTTAATTTTTTGCATTTTTCCTCCTCACAAAAATAGTTTATGAGAAAAAATGTTTTTAGGTTCTTTATTTTTTCATAAGTATAGTGTTTGGATCAATTTTTAGATAATATATTTGTGCTTTACTATTGCTTTCCCACAAAATAGTTATTTTAATTAGTTCGCCAATTTTTTCAATCAATGGATATATGACAAAAGAACCAGTTTTTTCATTGTTGACCGATAGAAAATTTATATTGTCAATTTCTTGTTCGTCAATTTTTATACTTATATCTTCAAAACTTTTTAAATTGCTTGGGGAATTAAATTCAAGTCCAATTCTATTTCCTTCTTCTTCCCAACCTTTTAATAAATTTGTTTGATAAAATAAAATTATTTCATTATTTCCACCAACATTAATTGTTTGAGTATCTTGTTGATAATCAAAAGTTAAATTTCCACCTGTAAGTTCATTGTCTTGTTTTACATTAACAAATTCATAATTATTTTGACAACCACATAGCAGACAACTGCATGCAAGTGCAACAAAAATAACGAAAAGATTGTAAATTTTTAAAGTTTTCATATTTTAATTTTCTGCAATTTTTTCTTTTTTATTACGTTGTGATGTTAATTGTATTTTTAAAACATCCGAGCGTTTTACAGAATATTTCGAAAAAGTCATTATTGCAAGTGATAAAAATATTGTGCATCCAAAAAAGACTATCATACCTAAACCATTTTGAACAGATAATGCTTGAACTGGTTCTGATGAGTCAAATTTGATTATATCTAACAAAAATCCAATTATTAAAAGAGCTATTGAGTTTGCTAAATTGTACGTGAATGTAAAAAATCCCGTGTATGATCCAGCATTGTTATTTTTAGTTTCTATTATCTCTAGCGTTACAACATCTGCATACATAGAAAAAGGCAAACTATACATTGCTCCGGCACCAACTCCGCAAAAAACCAAACATGGTATTGCTATAAAGAACATTGTTTCAACCGGTATATATTCACGAAATAAAAAGGTTATTACAATTAAAAATATACCAAAAATTATTGTGCTTAATGAATATATAAGTGCTTTCTTTTTTTCAATTCTTTTAGATAGATAAACCCAAAGTGGTTGTGATAAAATTGCTCCGCCGAATAAAGAGATTAAAACAATCGAAATTTGTGGCGATGAAAAATGATAACAATATGTGAACAAATGAAGTCCTACAGAAGTCAAGAATGCAGAAGAAATTGTTGCAAAAGAATAGCCTAAAATCACATTTCTAAAATTCTTCTTTTTTAATATGTCAAAATAGCCATTAATTAACTTTGAAAAAGAAAATTTTTCTTTTACAAAATCTTGAGAATAAAGACGATTTTTTCGAGTGTATTTTAATGTGCTAAAAATCATTAACAATCCAAAAAGCAGAAGCAATGCTGAATTTATTAAAGCTATTTTAATATAGCCGGATTGAGAATGAGAGGCTTGAATGCTTATCGATATTGACGGCATAAAAAAATACATTAAAACGCTTGGCAAAACCATTCCCAAAATAGAAAAAACGGTTTTAAAACTTTGTATTTTTGATTGTTCATTATAATCAGGTGCAAGGTCTATTGCGAGGGCAGAATAAGGAGTGCCAAAACAAGTGTTTGCTGTTTCAATAGCAAGCATTCCTATTAAAAGCCAAAGGAATTTGCCAAATTCTGGAAGCGAACTAGGCATTGACCAAATGCAGATGTTGAGTAATGCAATTACAAAAATACCAAAAAACATAAAGCCTAATCTTTTGCCAAAAAATTTGTTTTTCGTGTTGTCAGATAAATAACCAACAAGTGGATCACTTACCCCATCCCAAAGCGATGAAATAGCGATTGCAATACCAACAAGAGAACCGGAAATTCCCATTACAGAAGTTCCAAAAAACATAATAAAATTGTTCAATGTTTGCGACATTGAACTATAACCAAGCCCACCAATTCCATATAAGAATTTGTTATGAAATTTTAGCCTTTGCTTCACACTGCTAAATTATGTTTTTCTTTTTGATTTTATGTGTTTTATAGGTATAGAATTTTATTGTTTATTTTTAAAAACTGTTTAAATATTTGATTTTTTTGTATATTTTATGTAAACTAATAAAAGAGGTAGTATATGAAAGATTTTTCGACTCTTGAAAACGAAAATAAAGAAAAACATCATTTTTATATCATAGGTAAAAATGAGAGGGCTTTAATTTCTAAACTGGAAAAACATTTAAAATTTTACACATTGCGTTTTAAAAAGAAATTTACAGGTAAAGAAATTATATTTGATGTGCCTAATAATATGCTTTCAAATGCAGGGCTTGTTTTGTCTAAACAGTATGAATCAAAAAATATTTATTTCAAAGTTAGGAAGATTAACTTTTTGCCTAAAAATATAAAAAACAGAGCAAGTAAAAAATTTTATTTGGCACAATGTTCAGGCATAGAAGAGCCAAAAGATTATCCAATTCAGATTGCAAATGCCATTCAATCATCTTTTTCAGAACCATTTACAATTGATTTAGTTTCAATTGTTCGACAAACAGTCCCAAAAATTGAAATTTTAGTTCATGGGAAAAAATATGAAATTATTGGTGGATTTGGCTATAAGGGTGCGTTGACTTTTGAAAAAGTTGTTTATAGAGATTTGGTTACAAGCAAAAAAGTAATTAAGTATGGTGTGACACTTATTCTTCCTTCTAGTGAAAAAGAACAAAAATATAATGATGAAATTTTGGAAATAATTGATAAATATTGCACTGAATTAATACCTTATCGCTCTACACGATTTGAAATTGCAAAGAGATTGCTTTATCCTGAAACGATGCAATCTGATGAAACTTTAGATGAAGGAGATGGAGAAGAGCAACCAGAATAAAAATTGTGCGTTTTGTTTGACATTTGAATATAAATAGTGTAATCTATCTATAAGGAGGGGAAATATGAATAATTCAAAAACAAAATCTATTATTTTAAGATCAGCTGCTATTTTTGCTAATTTATTTGCTTTGATTTCTTTGGCATTTGGGGCAATATTTACACAAAGTTCTTTGGGAGGTAATACATTTAAAAGTGAGTCAACTTCCTATGGGGATTGGTTTGAACTTGTAAATAATTCAAATTATGATATTTGGAAAGCAAGTGAAGCCTTTTTAATTATCAGCATTATTGTTTTGAGTTTAATTGTTATTGGTATTGTTTTGCAATTTTTCATAAATAATAAAGCATTAAATTTAGCAATTAAAATTTTGAGCATAGTAGGAATGTTGGTTGTTTTGCTTGCATTTGTTTTAATGTTGGTTGGATGTATTGATAATAGTAGCGATTTTGTTCAAATTATACCTGCAGCAGGAAGTTGGTTATTTGTTATATTTGGGCTTGTTGGTAGTGGACTTGGAATTGCTTGTGGAAATAAAGTTAAAACTAGTAAAAGAAAAAGAAAATAAAAAAATAAGATGCAAAAGTTTATAGTTTTGCATCTTATTTGTTTAATTACAACTATTGTTAATCAAAAAAAATTAAAACAAAAAAAACGAAGTTTTTAAACTTCGTTTTTATTTTTTTGGTAGCCTCAAGGGGAATCGAACCCCTGATTCCGCCGTGAAAGGGCGATGTCTTAACCGCTTGACCATGAGGCCATAATTAATGTTACTGTCTCATTATATAAAATTTTGTATGGCAAGTCAAGTGTTTTTTTAAATTTTTTACATTTTTAGATTATTTTTTTAATTTTTTTACTTCTTATATTTCTATCATTTTCTTTTCTTCGTCTTTGTTTTTTCTTTGATTTTTTCCAATATGATTTCTTGCAATTGCACAAACAAAAACTTTTTCTGCATAACCTTTTAAAAGTTTTGAACAGTGATCAACAGTTGCACAGGTTGTAACAATGTCATCAACTAATAATATGGTTTTTGATTTAATGCTTTTAGAATTTATTACAATTATACTATCTTTCAAGTTTTGTTGTCTATCTGTAAAACTTAAAGTTTTTTGTGATTGAGTTAAAGTAACTTTAGCAAGTGTTTCTTTTACTTCTATGCCAAAAAGTTTTGAGAGTTCTTCTGCTAAAACTTGAGCAGGGTTGTAACCTCTTTTCTTAATTTTGCTTTTATGTGATGGAACAAAAGTTACAACATCAAATTTAATTTGATGGTGATTTAAATATTCATAAATGATTTTTGCGTAACTTTTTGCGAGGTAGATAGCATTGTCATCTTTAAATTTTAAAATGCTTTTTCTTACATTGTTTTCATAATTTAGTGGGCACAAACACTTTTCAAAATTTCTTTTGTGCGATTTGCAATTGTCGCATACAATATTGCCTTCTTTGATTTTAGTATCGCATTTAATGCATTTGTTTTCGTTGTTAAAAATTTCTTTTTCACAACTTTCACAATATGGTTTTTCTTTAAAGTCAACAATTTCTTTATTACAAAAAATGCATTTTTTATCTAACGGGAAAAATATATCTAAAATTTTATCATATGTTTTTCTAAAAAATTTACCTAATCTATTCATACAATTCCTTTATTTTATCGTTTGCATTTTTTAATAAGTTTTTTAGCAATGTATACCTTTGAACAGTGTAATTGTTTGATATCATCTTTTTTAAATTTTTCTTTTCACCAACAAGAACCACCATTTTTTTTGCTCTTGTTACAGCAGTATAAATTAAATTTCTAGTTAAAATCATAGGGGCACCAGCAATTACAGGAATAACAACTATATCAAATTCTGAGCCTTGACTTTTGTGTATTGTTATTGCATAAGCAAGAGAGAGTTGGGCTATTTCTGTTCTAGGATAATTGCAAATCCTTCCATCTTCAAATTCAACTATTGTTTCATTGTTTTGAAAATCTATATCTGCAATATAACCAATATCTCCATTAAAAACGCCTTCTCCTTGTTCTTCTACAAATCCATTCATTTTTGTCCAAACAAGATTATAATTGTTTGCCGTTTGCATAACTTTGTCGCCAACTCTAAAAATATTTTCGCCAACTGTTATTTCCATTTTTTTTATGCTAGGGGGATTTATAGAATCTTGAAGTATTTTATTTAAATTTGAAATTCCACAAACTCCTGCTTTTAGTGGCGCAAGCACTTGAATTTGAGTGCTATCTAATTTTGTAAAGTTTGGAAGCCTTTTGGTCACCAAATCAATAATTGAATTTTTAATAGAATTTGAATCTAATTTTTCTTCAAAGAAAAAATCTTTGCAAGTGTTATCAATAACAGGCATTTTGCCTTCATTGATAAGGTGAGCATTGGTTACGATTAAACTATCATCATTTTGACGAAAGATTTTAGTTAATGTGCAAACTGAAATAATTTCACTTTTTATAATATCGTCAAGCACATTTCCAGCGCCAACACTTGGGAGTTGGTCTTTATCGCCAACAAGAATAAGTCTGCATTGTCTTGGAAGGGCTTTGCATAAACTACTCATCAAAGCAACATCAACCATAGACATTTCATCAACAATAACGGCGTTTGTTTTTAATGGATTGTTTTCGTTATAAACAAATTTGCCGATGTTTGCAGTTCCGCCTTGAGCAACTTCTAAAGCCCTGTGAATTGTTTTTGCTTCTTCTCCTGTGCTGTCTGAAAGACGTTTGCTGGCTCTACCAGTGGGAGCCATTAAAATATATTTTTGTTTTTGCTGTTTAAGTATTTCAATAATGCATTTTATAATTGTTGTTTTGCCTGTTCCCGGTCCGCCTGTAATGACACTTACACCATTATTTATAGCTGTGATTATTGCAATTTTTTGTTCTTCATGAAATTGTATTTTATTTCTTTGCTCAAAATGTGTTATTTCATTTTCTACATCAATTTTTTCAATCTTTTGAGTAAAATTTAAAAGTGCCAATTTTTGAGCTACCGAATTTTCATAAAAATAATATTTAGTTAAAATGACAATTTCTACGTTATCTTGCCAAATTTTCATACAAGTTTTATCCATTGTAAGACTATCAAGTGAAGATTCAAAAAGATTGTCTAAAATTTCTTCATCTAATTCGAGAAGATTGCTTGTAAGTGAAAAAAGTGCTTTTTTAGGTAAAAAAGTGTTGCCAGATTTTTCTATTGAATTAAGTAAACTGTAAAGTATTCCTGCACGAACTCTAAATTCGCTATCACTGCTTATACCAATGCTTTTTGCAATTCTGTCTGCAGTTAAAAATCCGATTCCATCAATATCTTCTACTAATTTGTAAGGGTTAGTCTTCACAATATTTATAGTGTTTCCACCGTATATTTCATATATCTTCATTGCCATATTGGTGGAAATGTTATACTTTTGCAAAAACATAATTGAATTTTGCATTTTTTTTAGTTCTTTAAATTTTTCACCAATTTCAAGCGCTTTTTTTATTGAAATATTTTTCACTTCGGCAAGGGATGAAGGACTCATTTCTATAATATCAAAAGTTTGTTCTTTAAAGGTGTTTACAATGTTTTTGGCAGTTACAGGACCTACTCCCTTAATTAGTCCAGAACTCAAATATCTCTCAATACCTGCAAGAGAGGTGGGCAATATAATTTCATAATTATTAAAAGAAAATTGATAACCATATTTTGAATTATTTACAAATTCGCCGTCAAGGGAAAGATTTTCACCTATATTTGCGTTGATAAGTTTTCCTACGCATGTTGTTAAAGCTCCTTTGAAATCAAGTAAAAAAACAGTGTAACCATTTTCTTCGTTACGGAAAATTATTTCTTCAATTGGCCCTTCAATTATCATGGTTATATTTTAATATTATAATTTTAAAAAAACAAGTAAAAAACACTTGCTTTGAAAAAAAAATTGAATTATACTTAACATGAGGTAGCGATATGATGAACAAAATCGGATGTTTGATTGAACTTGAAGCGCTTCTTGAAAACATACTAAAGAAAAAATCTGAAAGAGCAATGCTCAAATTTAAAATTTTATATTTTGCTTATTTATATGAAAATTTATCTGTAAGCATGATAATCGAAAAACTTGGAATTAAAAAAACTAATTTTGCCTTGATGACTAAACAGCTTGAAAAAGAAGGATTGCTTACTATAAGTAAATCCAAAATGGACAAAAGGTGTCATGTTCTAACATTAACTGTTGAAGGGATGAACACACTTTACAATTATGTGTCTTCAATTTCAAATGTTGTTGGACCCGTTAGCGAAGAAAATTTCAAAAATGCAAAACAATTATGCGAATTTTTAAACAAACTTGTTTGATTTGATTACTTTTTTATTATTCAAAACATATAAAATAAAGGATAATGTACATGATTAAATTTTTTAATTCTTTAACAAGAAAAAAAGAAAATTTTTCTCCAAAATATGATGTTGTAAAAATGTATAGCTGTGGACCTACTGTCTATTCATACCCACATATTGGAAATATGAGGGCTTATCTTTTTATGGACAATATCAGGCGTGTTTTAAAATATAACGGCTATAAATTAGATGGAGTTATGAATATTACTGATGTCGGACATTTGACTAGTGATGCTGATGAAGGTGAAGACAAAATGCTTGTGGCAAGCAAGAGAGAACAAAAATCTCCTTGGGAAATTGCAAAGTTTTATACTGACATTTTTTTCAATGAAGCAAAACGCCTTAATATTGATTTGCCGGAGCACATTGTTCCTGCAACAAGTGTTATAAATGAAATTATAAAATTTGTTCAAGGATTATTAGACAAGGGGTATGCTTATATAACAAGCAAAGGAGTTTATTTTGATATTGAAAAATTTTCGGGGTATGGAAAACTTGGTAATTCTATTGATACAAAAAAAGCCGGTGCAAGAATTGATGTTGATGATGAAAAGCATAATCCTGCCGACTTCGTATTATGGGTAAAAGCTCCTAAAGAACACATAATGAAATGGGAAAGTCCTTGGGGAGTTGGATATCCCGGTTGGCATATAGAATGTTCTGTAATTGGTGATAAATATTTGGGTGAATATATTGATATTCATACCGGCGGTGTTGACCATAAAACAATTCACCATGAAAATGAAATTGCTCAAAGTGATTGCTTATGTGGGCATAGAGTGGTAAATTTTTGGATGCATGTTGAATTTTTGCAAGTTGATGGCGGAAAAATGGGAAAAAGTTTAAACAACATGTATGTTCTTGATGATTTACAAAAAAGAGGCTTTAATCCAGAAGATTTTAGATACTTTTATTTTAATGCTCATTATTCAAAGCAACAAAACTTTACTTTTGAAGCTTTGCAAGGTGCACAAAATGGATTAAAAGCATTTAAAAATTTGGTGCTTTCTCACAAAGACGGCGAAAATTTTATTGAGGAAAAATTGCTTGAAAATTATCGCGAAGAATTTCTAGATGCAATAAATGACGACTTAAATATGCCAAAGGCTCTTGCAGTTTGTCAAAAAATGTTAAAAGAAAACAAAAGCAAACAAGTATATGATTTAATCATGGATTTTAATAAAGTTTTAGGCTTTAATTTTGAAATAAAAAAAGAAATCCCTAAAGAAATACAAAAACTTGCACAAGAAAGGTGGGAAGCAAAACAAAACAAAGATTTTGCAAAAGCGGACCTTTTTAGAAATGAAATTGCAAAAGCAGGCTATTGTGTAAAAGACAGTAAAGATGGTTATACTATCGAATAAATAAAAAGGGCATGTTTGGTTAAGTTTATCTAAACTTAAAAAGATAGCCCTTTTATTCATTTTTGCTTGCTATATTTTGTTAATTTTAATATAATAATAAAAACTTATTGTTGGGGAGAATTATGGATAAAAATTATACACCAGAATTATTTGAAAATGAAATTTATAAAAAATGGTTGGAAAAGAATTATTTTACTGCAGTGCCAGATGGAAGGGAGCATTTTAGTGTGGTTATGCCTCCTCCAAATGTTACTGGAAAAGCCCATGTTGGACATGCTTTAAATAACACTATTCAAGACATTTTGGTGCGTGCTAAAAGAATGAAAGGGTTTAATACTCTTTGGATTCCAGGCACAGACCATGCTGCTATTGCTACTGAAGAAGTTTTGTCAAGAAAACTTAGACATGACGGATTAAAAAAAGAAGATGTTGGTAGAGAAAAATTTCTTGAAATGGGGTGGCAGTGGTATAAAGAATATGGCAATATAATCACTAATCAACTTCAAAAAATTGGTATCTCTTGTGACTGGTCAAGACTTGCTTTTACCATGGATGAAAATTTAAATAAAGCAGTAAGACATGTTTTTTGTCAATATTTTAATGAAGGTTTAATTTATAAGGGTAAAAGAGTTGTAAATTATTGTCCAAATTGCAAAACAACAATTTCTGACAATGAAAATGTTCATATTGATCAAAATACATACCTTTGGTATATAAAGTATCCTTTTGCTGATGGTGATGGTTTTGTTACGGTTGCAACAACAAGACCAGAAACTTTGTTTGGTGATACTGCTGTTGCCGTAAATCCAAATGACCCAAAATATAAAGATAAAATTGGTAAAGATTTGATTTTGCCACTGGTAAACAAAAAAATCAAACTTATTGCTGATGACTATTGCGAAATTGGATTTGGAACAGGTGCTGTAAAAATCACGCCTGCACATGACCCTAATGATTATGAAGTTGGCTTAAGACATAATTTGGATGTTATTGTATGTATAGACGATGATGGTCTCTTAAATGAAAATGCTGGGCAATTTAAAGGTGTGGACAGAATTAAAGCTAGACCAATTATTGAAAAAGCATTGGAAGAGGGGGGCTACCTTTTAAAGAAAGAAAAATATAAAAATCAAGTAGGAACTTGTGATAGATGCCATAATTTTACTGAACCAAAGATTTCAACTCAATGGTTTGTAAAAATGAAAGAACTTGTAAAACCTGCTATCGAAGCAGTAAAAAATGGAGATATAAAATTTCATCCAAAGAGATATGAAAAAACATATTTAAATTGGCTCGAAAATATTCAAGATTGGTGTATATCTCGTCAAATATGGCTTGGCCACAGAATTCCTGTTTTTACTTGCGAAAATGGACATGTTTTTGCTAGCGAAACTGATCCAAGTGAATGTCCAATTTGCAAAAATAAACATCTAGAACAAGAAAAAGACGTGCTTGATACATGGTTCTCATCTGCTTTATGGCCTTTCTCAACATTGGGATATCCTGAACAAACTGAAGATTTAAAATATTATTATCCAACATCAGCTCTTGTTACTGGGTATGACATCATTACTTTCTGGGTTTCAAAAATGGTTTTTTCTGGGCTTAAGTTTATGGGGAAAGTACCTTTCAAAGATGTGGTTATTAACGGTATTGTTCGTGATATAAAGGGTGTTAAAATGGCAAAGCACCTTGGCAATGGTATTGACCCAATTGATATGATTGAAAAATATGGTGCTGATGCTTTAAGACTTTCTTTAATCAATGGTATGAGCATGGGAACAGACCTTAAATATGGAGAAGAAAAAGCCAAAGATGCAAAAATTTTTATCAACAAACTTTACAATGCGAGCAAATTTGTTCTTTCAAATTTAAAAGATTTTAAAATTGTCGATTTAAATAAATTAGATTTGCAAGAAAAAGATAAATGGATTTTACAAGAACTTGATAAACTTATAAAATCAGTTAACAAAAATCTTGACCGTTATGCACTTGGAGTATGTGCAAGCAATTTAATGGAATTTACTGTTGCAAAATTCTGTGATTGGTATATTGAACTTGCTAAACTTGATTTGTATAGTGAAGATAGCAAAAGAAAAAATGTTACTCAAAATGTTTTGTGGTATTGTTTTGATTGCTTGTTAAAATTATTCCATCCATTTATACCTTTTGTAACTGAATATATATATCAAGAATTGCCATATCATGAAGAAAGCATAATGATTAGCAAATTCCCTGTGAAAGTTAAAGTTAAAAATTTGGAAAATAATTTCGAAAGCATTATTTCGATTATAAAAGAAATAAGAAATTCGAGAGCAAAATATAATCTCCCAGATAACAAAAAAACTTCAATTTTGTTTAAAATAGATGAAAAAGACTTAATTTTAAAAGAAAACATTAATCAAATTTGCAAACTTGCTTATGGGAGTGAAAGCATTGTTGTAAATGAACAACCAAATGAAAAATGTGTTAAAATTATGGCGGGAGATAGTCAAATATTTATTCCTTTGGGGCAACTTGTTGATTCTGAAAAAGAAAAAGAAAAATTAGAAAAAGAAATCGAAAACTTAAAATTTGAAATAAATCGTTCGGAAAAAATGCTTTCAAATCAAGGATTTATTGCAAAAGCTCCAAAAAATCTGATTGAAAATGAACAAACAAAATTAAAGAAAAACAAAGAAATGCTCGAAAAAATTTTAAAAGAAAACAACGTATAATAGGTTTTAGATGAAAAGAAAAAATTGGATATCCTTTAAAGATTTAACCAAAACTGATAAAAAATTTCGAATTGCAAATCTTGTAATAATGCTTGTATTATTTGCAAGTTGTGTAAGCATGGCATTTTATTATGGTTTTGTTTATGACCCAAACAACAGAATTGTTCCAGCTATTTGTATCTCCATTTTGTCTTTGGTGCCAATATTTTTTGAAATGATATTTGGTAGAAGACTTAACAATTGTCTTTTTCTTATAGTAGAAATTTATTTGATTTTTGCAGGGCTAATTGGTGGAGTTTTAAATGTTTACTATTTGGTCGGTTGGTATGATATAATCATTCATATCTTAATGGGTTATTTAATGGCTGTTTTAGGCATTTTTGTTTTTGGAAAACTCGCCAATTATTCAAAAGGAAATATACTTTTAATAGCAATATTCTGCGTGTGCTTTTCTCTTACAATTGAAGTTTTGTGGGAAATATTTGAGTGGTTGGCAGATAATTTGCTAAATCAAACAATGCAAGGAGAAAAGATTGACGGCTTTGGTCAACCATTAGTGTTTGATACAATGCTAGATTTAGTTTGTAACACAGTTGGGGCAATAGTATTCTTTATACAATATATAATTGGAAAACACACAAAATTCTCTTTTGGAATAAAATTTCTTGAAAAAAATTTAGATTCAAGACAAAATTTATATATTTGTAAAGAAAAAGAGATGTTTAAAGAATCAAGTGCAAATGACGAAGATAAAAAAGAAGATAAAAAAAACATTAGCCAGAGCTAATGTTTTTTCATTTTGATTGTAAAACCTTTTAATTTTACTCATGTCTTAATGATTCCACTGGGTCAAGTTTAGCAGCTTTTGATGCAGG
>CALWTO010000035.1 GCA_944384485.1 uncultured Clostridia bacterium | reverse complement strand
CATTAAAAAGGGTTTCGAAATCGTTTGGCATATAACAAACTCCAGCTGCAAGTCCACTAAATTTTTCCATTTCATCTTGTGTCAACATTTTATTAAAATTTGAAGTTGCAATAATTTTTGTTTGCATTTTTTTCTCCTTTTAATTGCTTTTGATATTGTTTAATTTATTTTTGTTTCAAAAAATTGTATAAAACAAATACATTTTATCAAAAGTATATTTTAATTCTTACTTTAATTTAGCATATAAATTGTATGTTGTCAACACTCAAATTTTTATACTTTGTTTATTAAATATTTTTATAATTTGTTGACATTATTTTTGATTGTTGTATACTTATAAAAAAGAGGACTTATATGGATATAAAAAAAATTGTACATGATGTTTTTTTACAAGCCGAAAAAGGTGTTGTGAATTTGAAAACACAAAATCAAGAGCAGTGGAAGTTTTACACACGATTTTACTATAAAATTGAAGATAAAACTAATTTAAAATTAAATAACAAATATCCAATTGTATATATACCAAACTATAATGTTTTTTTAAAAGAAATTCAAAAATATATAGTAGTAGCAAAAGACTTTTATAAAGATGATAAAAATTATTTTGATTTAAATGAAGAAGAGTTCGCAAAAAAATTGTTTTTAGATTTAGTAATTAATGCATGCAATTATGATTTGATAAATTTTATTGATTATGTAAAACTTAAAACTCAAATTTTGGAAAATGTTTTGACGGAGAACGAATTTATTATAGGCAAATATAATGAGTTTGAAATTTATGAAAAAATTGTAAAAAATAAGTCCAATATAGAAAGTCCATATAGATTTGATGTGATTTTTAAAGATCAATTAAACAATCAATTTTTATTGCCCAGTATATTGTTTGGAACAAATAAAGAACAATGTTTTGTTTATTCAATACAAAATTTAAACAAAGGGCCAAAAAACCTTTTATCTAAAAAGTTGGATAGATATTTTAGAAAAGTCAACAAAAATGTAGATATGGAAAATGATATTTATAATGTATCTCCAAATGCAGTTGTTTCATTTGTAATTTTTGTTGAATATTTAAAAAGCAAAAATATTTCAAAATTTGTAAATTCTAATTTTATGCCAATTAGATATCATGCTAGCAAAATTGCTGGCTATAAACATTGTGAAGAAAACTTTGAAAAAAGTCAATTTTTGCAAAAGCATGAACAGAACCAATTTAATATTACAAACAAGTTGATAAACATGTTTATTAGATATGAAAACCATTTTAATAATTCTATTGTCAGTTTTGACAATATAAAACAGCAAATAAAAATAGATATAGGAAAAGAAGATTATCAAAATCAAGATAACATAATTTGCGATATAGCAAGAGAGATAGAAAAATTTAATCAACAAACATTTGAAAAATAAAGGTGGAAGATGAAAAACAAATTGAAAGATAAAGTAATTGTTGTAACTGGGGCTAGTAGTGGTATTGGCTTATGCGCTGCCAAAAAACTTGCAAGTCTAGGCGCAAAAGTTTATGGTATTACTAGAAATAATTTTGAAGGGGCCAATTTTTCTTTTTTTCAATCAGATATAAACGATGATGAAAAAATAAGGGAAATTTTTAGAAAAATATATGATAAAGAAGGGAAAATTGATGTGTTGATTAACAACGCAGGTTATGGAATTGCTGGTGCAATAGAATCAACAAAAAGGGATTCGATTTACAATTTAGTCAATACTAATCTTTGTGCTTTAATAAATTTAAGTGCTATTGCTATTCCTTATCTTAAAAAATCACCTATTTCATATATTGTAAATATTTCATCTATTGGCGGAATTATTCCTTTGCCATTTCAAGCAGTTTATTCGGCGACCAAAGCAGGTGTGGAAGTGTTTTCAAGAGCGCTTGCTAATGAAGTCAAACCTTTTAATATAAAAGTGTCAGCTATTATGCCTGGCGACATAAAAACAGGATTTACGAAAAATAGAATTATAGAAGAAGGCAACGAAAGTCAAAATTATAAAAATATCATAAAGAAAAGCATTGAAAAAGTTGAAAGAGATGAACAAACGGGGAAAGGGCCAGAAGGTGTTGTTAAAGTTATTATAAAAATTTTAAAGAAAAAAAATCCACCACTTAAAATTGCAGTTGGATTTTGGTATAAATTTGTTCCGTTTTTGGTTCGTATTTTGCCAAATAAAATTATAAACTGGATTGTGGGGAAAATGTATTGTTAAAATTTTAATTTAAACAAAGGAGAAATATGAGCAAACTGTATTTCAAATATGGAGCAATGGGGAGTAGTAAAACAGCACAAGCATTGATGTGTAAATTTAATTATGAACAAAAAGGTTTTAAAGTTTTTTTGTTTAAACCTATTGTTGATAATAGGTTGCAAAAAGATGGGAAGGCACTTGTTGGAAGTAGAATTGGTTTAAGCAGTGAATGTATTGAATTTACGAAAAAAGATGATTTTTTATTACTTGTAAAAAGATTAAATATTTTACAAGAACGCAATGTAATAATTATTGACGAGTGTCAATTTTTGACAAAAGAGCAGGTAGAACAGTTGAAAGAGATTTCTTTTACAATTCCTGTTTTATGTTATGGGTTGATTACTAATTTTAAAACTTATCTTTTTGAAGGGAGCAAAAGGCTTATAGAAATTGCAGATTCAATAAAAGAAATAAAATCTGTTTGCAGTTGTGGTAGAAAGGCGATTGTAAATGCTCGTATGGTAGATGGAGAAATTGTGGAAGAGGGAAATGAAGTGTTGATTGGTGGTGATGAAAAATATCAAGGTATGTGTTATCAGTGCTATTTAAAAGCAAAAAGAAAGTGAAATAAATTTTCACTTTCTTTTTTATTGGTTTTTAATATCAAAATCTATTTATTTTTTTAATTTTATTCTTTTTCTTCATTCATTACTTTTAATAAAGGGACTTTTTGTAGGTAGTATTCATCTATTTTATATGCATCTTGTAAAGTTCTTGCATGATAAAATTTTTTTATTTCTTTGATATGAGGATTATAAACAAGAATATTTTGCAAAGGAGTGAAACTTGCTATTTCAAATTCTCTGTTTTGTAAGGAAAATGTGTTTGCAGTTTTGTTGCTAACAATTTGTTTAATATCAGATTTATTAAGCCCCATTTGAATTAAAGAAGAAATGGTTTTATATTTTCTATAATTATTTAATATTTTTTCGTAATTTTGTTCTATACTTATACTTTCTGTATCTAAATTTTTATTTTTAAATTTATTTATAAATGAAATTTCTTCTTGCGACAAAAATTTTTGATAATATGGGAAATTAACAAAGAAATTCATAAAGTGGCAAAGCTCAAATAAATTTGGACTGATATATTTTTGATTTTTTAAATAATCAAATTTGATTATATTTTTGGAAGCGTTTGTTGTATATTTTAATGGAAAAGATAAATCTAAACTATTATTTTTTATTCTTTCGCACAAATTTTCCAATTTTTCTAAAACAATTTTTTCAATTTTGTTAAAATTGTTTTCTCCAAAAACTTTTTTACATTGTTCAACACTTAATTTATCAAAATATCTGAATTGAAGAAATTGTGCCTCTTGTGGCGTGAAAGCATAATCATACAATTTGTTTTGCATTTTGTCAGAAATTTGATTTGTTTTAAAAATTTCTAACATATACTTTTTATAGCAGTTAAAAATTTCATCGCTTGGAAGATAATTAAACAAAATTTTAATATTTACATCATTTTTAAAGACATATCTGCCTATTGCCCAAAGTTTCATCTTTCTGGAGTTAAAATTTTGTTTAATAATTTGTGTTGATGTGAAATTGGAAAGTTCATAACAAGTTCTTATTTTTTTGTATAATTGATGTATTTGCTTGTGCAAATTTTGTTTTGATGTATTAAGCATTTTGCTTAAATTTTCAAAAGTTTCATTTTTACTATAGATCAATCCTAAAATATACAAATCTTTTTTGTCAAAAAAATAATTAAGCTTTTTAAAAATATTAAAACATTCTAGCTTGTCATGTAAATTTTCAAAAATATGATTTGAATTTGGGTCTGCTATAATGTCTATTAATGAAAAAGTTTCACTTTCGTTATTTGCAATATTTTCATCTAATGAAATAGTATTGTTTAAATCTTTTCTTTTTAAAACATTTTCTTTTTTTAACAAATTCAGCAAACATTTTTTAAAACATGTCATAGCAAATGAAGAGAATTTGTAACCTTTTGTATAATCAAAATATTTTATAGCTTTATATAGTTCTAATGTTAAATATTGAAAAACATCATCAACATCGTATGATTTAATTTGATTGACTATACCAACATTTTTTTTCATGCAATCTACAATAAGAGGTTGGTTTAATTTTATTAATTGTTCAACATAAATATTGTCGTCAAAATTTCCTTTTTCTTTTGCTAGTTTTTGAGCTTTTTCAACTAGTTCTAAATTTAAAGTTGCCAAAGAGTTTTTTATCATTTGTTTTCTCCTTTTCTTATTTTAAAATAAGAAAAATTATATGTCAAGATAGAAATTTTTAAAATTTATATCAATTATTTGTTTAAACCTTTTTTAGGTAATAAAAAAAGAACTTGTTATGTTCCTTTTTCTATTTTTTTAATTATTTATATATAATATACCAAGAGTTCCTTTGCCACAATGACAAGTAATTGTAGGACCGGCAATAGTTGTTAGCACTTCATCAAAAATTCCTTTTTCTTTTACATATTCCATTATTTCATTAACGACTTCAGGTTCTGCACTAGAATGAGTGATAAAGCATCTTGTTTTATTGGGGTTATTAAATTTTTCCAAAATGTCATCAATGTATTTTTTTAATATAACATTCATTTTGCCTCTATATTTGTTTGTAGGAACAATTTTGCCATCTATTAATTGTAAAGAAGGGTGTATTTTTAATAAATTTGCACCAAATTTTGCAAGTGCAGAGCATCTTCCATTTTTGCATAAGTATTCTAGTGTATCTACAACAAATGAAGCTTGCACTTTTGGTGCTAAAAGACTTTCTCGTTGATATATTTCTTTTGCAGATTTTCCTTGCATTGCTTGACTACTTGCATCAATTAACAAAAGGCCTATGCCTGTTGATAATGAAAGGCTGTCAACAATATATACTTTGTTTGATCCTATTTCATCTGCAGCATGAATGGCATTTTGATAAGAAACAGACAATTGTGATGATAAACCGATATGAACAACAGTTTGTCCATTATCCGTAAATTTTTTGAAAAAATCCTTATATTCTTCTGTGCTTCTTGCTGAAGTTTTTGGTAATTTTTTTGTTTTACTTACAAATTCAAATAAATCTTTTGTTGTTACATTTTCTCCGTCATAGCACTCTTTTTCACCTAACATTACTACAATAGGAATGGTTTTTATATTATATTTTTCTAGCAGTTCTTTTGATAAATCACAACTTGTATCTGATGTTATTTGTACCTTCATATTTACTCCTTGTTTAAAAAGTATATCATATTTGATAATTTTTTGTCTACCAAATAGGTTTTATAAACAATTTAAAAATATAAATATCGCAATAAAATATCTTATATTTAAAATTAATTTTATTTTTTTTAGTTTTATGTTATAATATGCATATATAAATAACATATCTTTAAATTATTAAGAAGGTGTGCCTATGGAAGAAAAAAATCTTATTGAAGTTGAAAATTTAACAAAAGACTATGGCCATGGTCGTGGAATTTTTGATGTTTCTTTTAAAATTAAAAAAGGTGAAGTTTTTGGCTTTTTAGGTCCTAATGGGGCAGGGAAAAGTACTACTATAAGGCACATTATGGGGTTTTCAAAACCTCAATATGGGCAAACACGCATTTTAGGTTATGAATCTTTTCAAAATTACTATAGATTTTTAGGTGACGTTGGATATTTACCTGGTGAAATTGCATTACCAGAAGGTTTGACAGGTTGGGAATTTTTAAAAATGATGGGAGATTTGCGTAATTTACAAAATAAAGAGAGAATGCAAATGCTTCTTGAAAAGTTTCAATTAAATCCAAAAGGCGAAACGAAAAGAATGAGCTTGGGAGATAAAAGGAAACTGGCTATTGTTGCTGCCTTTATGAATGATCCTAAAGTTTTGATCTTGGATGAACCTACAAGTGGGCTTGATCCTGTAATGCAACAAGTTTTTATTGATTATATAAAAGAAGAGAAAAAACGAGGAAAAACAATTTTGCTTTCCTCTCATATGTTTAATGAAGTCGAAGCCACTTGCGATAGAATTGCAATTATAAAAGATGGTCGTATTGTTTCAATGTTTGAAACAAACAATATAAAACATAATGAAAATAAAAGTTTTCAATTGCAATTTAACAGCAAAAAGGACTTTGATGTATTTTTAAAAATTTTGCCAATAAATAAAAGAAAAAAATTACGAGCAGATAAACCTTGTATCACCAAATTTGATGAAGAAAAATTGACGATAGAAGTGTTTTCTAATGATAAATATGTTAATGAATTAATTTCTACAATCAAAAATTTTGATTTAACATCTTTTATCGAACACAAGTTGACGTTGCAAGATTATTTTATGCAATTTTATAGAGAAGATAAAAAATTTGGAGGTGTTTTTTAATGAAAAAAGTTATTGAAGTAAAAAACCTCACAAAAAATTATGGTGATAATAAAGGTGTTTTTAATGTTTCGTTTGAAGTAAATAGGGGTGAAGTGTTTGGCTTTGTTGGAACAAATGGAAGTGGAAAAACAACAATATTAAGACATATTATGGGATTTTTAAAGCCGCAAGAAGGGGAAATAAATGTTTTAGGATTAGACGCATGGAAAGATTCTTGCCAAATTAAAAAAGATGTTGAATACATACCTGGAGAAATTGCTTTTCCAGATTTAAAAGACGGAACTACTTTTCTCAAAAACCAAGCGGAGTTGCTTGGAATTAAAGATATGTCATATGCAGATAAATTGATAGAAAAATTACAGCTTGATCCATCTGCGAATCTTAAAAGAATGAGCAAAGGTATGAAACAAAAAACCGCCATAGTAGCGGCGTTAATGGCAGACAAAGATATCGTAATATTGGACGAACCAACAACAGGCCTTGATCCTCTCATGAGAGAAACTTTTTTAGAAATTATTTTAGAAGAGAAGAAAAAAGGAAAAACAATTTTGATGAGTAGTCAAATGTTTGATGAATTGGAAGTGACTTGCGATAGAGTGGCACTTATTTTTAATGGGAAAATCATTGATATTGCAGACATCAACAAATTGAAAAGTTCTCCTTATAGATTTTATAAAATTGAATTTAAAAACGAAACAGATTTTAACAACTTTAAAAAACTAAAATACAATATAGTCCGAACGCAAGAAAAATATAATCAATATACAATTAAAATTAATAGTTCTAAAATAAATAAATTATTTGAAGATCTAGGAAATTACGAACTAAAATTTATAAGCGAAGTCAAACAGAACCTAGAAAAACATTTTAAAGAAGTGTTAAATAAAGTTTTTCTTTGTGGTGATATGAACAAACAAACATCTTTGGAAAAGGAGGAAAATAAAAATGATAAATAAAGCATTGTTTAAACAATCGTGCAAAGCAAATTGGATAAAATGGCTTGCGGTTACACTTTCAACTTGCATAATGCTTATGATCGTAATCATAGTGCTTGGCAATTTGGGAATAAATGATATTAGAGATTCTCTTAAAGATGTTTTTGTTCAAGCAGATCAAGAATCATATTTGAAAGAAAATGCAGTGGATGGCTATGAACTGTATCTAACTTCTGTTGATGGATATTCAGTTTTATATTCAAAACAGCTATATATGCCATCATTACAAGGACAATTTGATAGTGCTGTTGAAGATTACGAAAATCAATTTGGAGAAGGAAGCGCAACAAAAGACGTACGCGACAATCAAATTATTCCACAATTAGTATCGGCAATCATTTCAAATCCAATGCTTGCAGGTGCTTTTGAGGGCATGGATGAAACAACCGCGACTATATTTTTGACAACATATTTAACAATTTATAGTGACAATCAATTAAACGAAACTTTTAAAACTAATGACGAAATTTTGCAAGAAACTTATGCTCAAATGGTTTTTGAAAATGCATATCAACAAGAAATTGCAAGTGGAAAATCAGAAAAAGAGGCTTTTGTTAATGCGGTGTTTGCAAAAGCGGTTGCACTTGATGCTGCAAAAGAATATACAAAAAATAATACAACACCTGAATTTGATTATTCCACAGTAGCAACTAATTTTATTAATTTACAAATGCAGAATCAAGCTGAACAAAGTTTAGCAGATTCTGAAATGAGCGAAGAAGAAATAAAACAATATGGCGTTGCTGTTAAGGTTATATCTAACACAGCAATTACCACATATCAATTATGGTTAAAAGAATTAGGTGGAACAGAAGAAGCAAAAGTTGAGGCAAAGACTCAAGCTACTCAAAGCATTTCAGATCAAATTCCAGAAAAAGTTGCAGTGGCATTGCAAGAACTTGGAAACATGGATATGTATGGACTTATAATTGGTTCGATTTTTTATAGGATAGCGGGACTTTTGTTGCCTATGGTATTTGTAATTATGACAGCAAATGGTTTGCTTGCAGGACAGGTAGACTCCGGATCAATGGCTTACGTTTTGTCAACTCCTACAAAAAGGAGAACTGTTACAGTAACACAACTTGCATATTTAGTTTTTGCACTTTTTTCAATGTTTGCGTTATTGACTGTGTTCAGTGTTATTGCTGTTGCCGTAGCAGGTGGAAACAATTTTGCTATTAATTTTGCAGAAATATTATTATTAAATGCAGGGGCATTTATAACAATGTTTGCAATAGCGGGCTTCTGCTTTATGTGCTCTGCTTTGTTTAATACCACAAAACATTCATTATCAATAGGTGGAGGACTTACAATATTTTCATTGGTATGCACGATTTTGGGATTGTTCGGTTCCACAGTTATACCAAGTGCTATGAGAATTTCTGCAATGAATTTCTTTAATTATTTATCTGTGATAACACTATTTGATACTGTTTCCATTCTTGAAGGAACTACAAGTTTTATTTGGAAATTGGCAATACTTGCTGGAATCGGTTTGATAGGAATAATTATAGGAGTATTTAGATTTGATAAAAAAGATTTGCCATTATAAAAAAGCAAGATATTAATCTTGCTTTTATTTTTTCTTTAAATATTTATTAAATTCTTTAAGCAATTTTAAAAATTTTTTTGGTAAAAAACTTTGGCATTTTTCGATTAAACTTGTATCAATAACTTTATAATATGCTTCAGCAATAGAGGCAGTTATTGTTGTAATAGTGTCAGTATCCCCACCAAAGGAAACAGCATTTCTTATTGCATCTTCAAAAGAAGTAGAATTGAAAAAAGAAATTAATGCTGGTCTTACAGTTTCTATCGATTCAAAAGTGTAAGAATAATTTTTTCTATATTTGTTTATAGGGATATCTAAATTCAAAGAAAAAGTTTTGCTTATGATTTCCTTCGTTTTTTTCATATCATAATCATTTTTTAAATACCAGATAGTATAACAAACAATTTTTGCACCAATTTTTCCATAATAGTTATTGTGAGTAGGCAAAATCCCTTTTGTAATAAGTTCATTTATTTCTTTTAAAGAATTTGCATACCAAGCAATCGGGCTAGAACGCATTGCCCCGCCATTTCCTTTGCTTTTTGAAAATTTATATCCACTACTAGTTGTTATCCAATGAACATAACTTGGTCCGTAAATAGTGGGATTTTTATCAGGAAAAGATTTATAAGATTTTTTTAAACAGTCTATCATTGATTTAGAAGATTTATCTGTATGTAATAACCAATCAATGGTTGCAAATGTCAAAATGGTATCATCAGAAAATTTGCTTCGTTCTGTAAAAAAATCAAATTTTTTTGTTTTTTTATTATATTTTTCATTTTCATGTGTATAAGAATTTCCTATAATATCCCCAATGTAAAATCCATTCATAATCAATTAACCTTTTATCTATAATAGTTTATCATATATTGTTTTTTTTTCTAAATATTTTGTTTAAATTAACAATTTCATTTTTAATTTTTTATTATTTATGCTAAAATAGGTTAAGGAGTTATTTATGCAAGTATTTGGAATTGAACATATAATCTACATGGTTGTAATGGTTGTCATTATGACAATCACCTTGATTCTTTTAAAAAAATTCGTACCTAAAAATAAAATGGTATTACCAATTAAAATTATTGCTGGAATTGGATTAATTTTAATTATAATATATAGAAT
>CALWTO010000034.1 GCA_944384485.1 uncultured Clostridia bacterium | reverse complement strand
TTTTCATATAATATTTATTCTATGGCTATTTGTCCAAATTTGGAGGACAAGCAAAAATCATTTTTTGCTTTGTAACAGGATGAACAAATTCTATTCTCCCTGCCCACAATCCAAGATTGTTAGAAGCTGATTTATTATTTTTGCCATATTTGTTATCGCCAACAAGAGGGCAATTTATTCCAGCAAATTGAACTCTTATTTGGTGAGACCTACCAGTAATTAAATTTACTTGACACAAAGCAAAATCATCTTTCGTTTGCAAAACTTTATATGAGAGTTCTGCTTTTTTTGCTCCAACCTCACTCAAAGGAACAATTTTTACGATATTTTCTTTTTCATCTTTTTTAAGATAATTAACAAGCATACCTTCTTTATCTTTTGGAATAGAAGAACAAACGCAATAATAAGTTTTTTTCATCTCATTATCTTTTATTTGCTGACTTAATCTTGAAGCAGATTTTGAATTTTTTGCAAAAACCATAATGCCACCTGTTGGTCTGTCAAGCCTGTGAACAAGTCCAACAAATGCTTCGCCAGGTTTATTATATTTTGCTTTTATATAATCTTTAACCATGTTAAGCATATCTAAATCTTTTGACTCGTCTGCTTGTGATGGAATATTTTGTGGCTTTATTGCTACAATTAAATGATTGTCTTCATATAATATATTTAATTTTTTTTCTTCCATAATTTCCTCATAAATAAATTTTACCAAGTTTTTAATCCCCTTGCTCCACAAGGCAAAACCAAACCGTCTTGACAAGGTAAGCCAATTTCATCAGCATCCACATTTTCTTTTCCAAAAATAATAGATAAAATATTTTTTAAAACACACGGTTGCAAACCTGTAGTGTAAGATGAAATTAACACAAAAAGAGGATTCTTCGAAAGCACTTTCTTACATAATTTTACAAACTCAAACAAGTTTTCTTCCAATTTCCATGTTTCGCCATTGGTCCCCCTGCCATAACTAGGCGGATCCATAATTATTGCATCATAAAAGTTTCCACGCCTGATTTCTCTTTCAATAAATTTTGTACAATCATCAATTAAAAATCTAATATTAGAGATATTGTTTAATTGAGCATTTTCTTTTGCTCTTTCTACCATACCTTTACTTGCATCAACATGTGTAACACTTGCTCCTGCTTTTGCACAAACAACACTTGCTGCTCCCGAATAAGCGAAAAGATTCAAAACTTTAATTTCTCTGCCAGAATTTTTGATTAAATTTTGTATATCTTGCCAGTTTACTGCTTGCTCTGGAAAAAGTCCTGTATGCTTAAAGCCCATTGGCTTAACCAAAAATTTCAAACCTTGCCAAGAGACAATCCATTGCTCTGGTAAAACCTTATTAAATTCCCATTGTCCACCACCTGTTGAAAATCTTTTGTAACGAGCATCAACTTTGCACAAACTTTCAAGTGGTGTTTCTCTTTTCCAAATAACTTGAGGATCTGGTCTTATCAAAAAAAACTCACCCCATTTTTCCAATTTTTCTCCATTACTAGAAGAAATAACTTCATATTCTGTCCAATTTTTTGCAACTTTCATAAACCAACCTTTTATCTTTAAAATTATAACAAAAAGGTCGTTTAATTGCAAGCAACTAATAACAAAAAGCAAAAATAATTAAATAAACTAAAAATAATAAAAAAGGAAGAAAGTTCTTCCTTTTTTAATTTTTAGATATTGCTACCTTCAAATGGTTTCCATTGAAATCAAATTCAACTGAATAACCACCATTTTCTCCAATTGTTAAACTGTCGGCA
Organism: uncultured Clostridia bacterium; assembly: GCA_944384485.1. Taxonomy (GTDB): domain Bacteria; phylum Bacillota; class Clostridia; order Christensenellales; family UBA1242; genus Caccovivens. The sequence continues at coordinate 17,281 of CALWTO010000034.1, read as the reverse complement.
AGTAAAGTTTTACATATTTTTCCATTATCTTTCATAATTACATTTACAAAATGTTCATAACCTGAAATTTCAACATTGATATGATCTGTAACTTGCAAACCACTATCTTTTCTCAAATTTTGAACTTTACTAACAAATTCGTTTATAAAACCTTTGTCTAGAAGTTCTTGAGTTAATGTTGTGTCAAGCACAACTGTAATTTTTCCATTAGTAGAAGAAGCATATCCTTCTTTATTTTCAAGGTTGATGAGTAAATCATCTTTACCTATTTCAATTTCTTGTCCATCAGCTTCGAATTTGATAGTTTCGCCACTTCGAACTTTAGCAACAACTTCCGCTGCATTGCAATTTTCAAGATATTGCTTAATTTTTCCAAGATATTTGCCATATTTTGGTCCCAAAGTTTTAAGTTGAGGCTTTAAAGAATACGAAACAAATTCATCTGCATTGTGTAAGATTTCAAGATTTTCCACATTAAGTTCATCTTTAATGAGTTCAACAAGTTCATCATTAAGTTTAAGTTCTTCCGCAACACAAACAATAACTTTTGAAAGAGGTTGCCTGTTTTTAACACCACTTGCATTTCTGCTAATTCTTCCATTTTCAACGATTTCAAGAACTTTGTCCATGCCTAAATTCAAAGAAGAATCAATCATATTTTCATCTGCAACAGGGAATGAACAGAAATGAACACTTTCAGGAGCATTTTTATCAAGATTTCTTACCAAGTTTTGATATATTTCTTCTGCAATATATGGAACAAATGGAGCAATAACTTTGCTAAGCCCAACCAAAACTTCATATAAAGTTTTATAGGCAGCAATTTTATCATCAGTTTCCTCACTTCCCCAAAATCTTTCACGAGAACGACGAATATACCAATTTGATAGTTTATCAACAAATGCACTAATTTCTTTTGCAGGAGTTTGCATATCCAAATTCTCCAAAGAATTGTCAACAAGTTTTATTAATGCATTAAAGTCTGACAAAAGCCATTTATCAAGGAAAGAAAGTTTGCAATCTTTTAATTGATATTTTGTTGGATTAATCTTATCAATTTCTGCATAAAGAACATAAAAATAGTAAACATTCCAAAGAGTTCCCATAAATTTTCTTTGAAGATCAACAAGATTTTCTTCAATAAATGGTAAACCTTGTGCAGGATTACAACTAGTAAAGAAATACCAACGAACTCCATCTGCACCATATTTGTCTAAAACTTCCCAAGGGTCAACACCATTTTTTAAACTCTTACTCATTTTTAAGCCATGTTTATCAAGAACAAGTCCCAAAACATTGCAAGCCTTAAAAGGAGCCTTTCCAAACACAGCAGTATTAACAGAAAGAAGAGTGTTGAACCAACCTCTTGTTTGGTCAATTGCTTCATTGATATAATCAGCGCAAAAAGCTTTTTCAAAGATATCTTTATTTTCAAAAGGATAATGATATTGAGCAAAAGGCATAGACCCGCTATCAAACCAGCAATCCATAACTTCAGGAGTTCTATGCATAACCTTTCCGCATTTTTCGCAAGTCATGGTAAGTTTGTCAAGAGTTGGTTTGTGTAAATCAAGCTCCCCTTCAGCACCAGTAAGTTTTTTAAGTTCTTCAACGCTTCCAACAACATGGATATGTCCACAATCGCAAACCCAGAAAGGAAGAGGTGTTCCCCAAAAACGATTACGAGAAATATTCCAATCAATATTGTTAGCAAGGAAATTTCCCATTCTTCCGTTTTTAATATGATTTGGAATCCAATTTATTTTTTGGTTGTTTTCAACAAGTTGGTCTCTAATTGCAGTTGTTTTTACAAACCAAGCATCTTGTGCGTAGTAAAGTAATGGACTTTTGCATCTCCAACAGTGTGGATAAGAATGTTCGAAAGGCATAACTTTAAACATTTTATCTTCGCTAATAAGTTTGTCAATGATAGGTTTGTCCGCATCTTTAACAAACATTCCTGCAAATTCTGTTTCTTCACTCATTTGTCCATACTTATCAACAAGTTGAACAAAATCTATATTATATTTTTTACCAACATTAGCGTCGTCTTCACCAAAAGCAGGCGCAATATGAACAATACCTGTTCCGTCTTCTGTTGTAACGTAATCATCAACTGTCACAAAGTAACCATTTTTGACTTTTCCTTCCATATAGTTGAAAAGTGGTTGATATTTGTGATATTCAAAATCTTTACCTTTTTTAGTATAAACAATTTTATAAGAATTTTCTTCAAACAAAGTAGGAATAAGTTTTTCAAGCATAATGTAGAATTTGCCGTCATACTCAATTTTTGCATAAATTTCATTAGGATTCATACAAAGAGCAACATTGGATGGTAAAGTCCAAGGAGTTGTTGTCCAAACAATAAAATAAGAATTATCTTCTTCCAAAGATTTAAATTTTACAAAAACAGAGTTTTCTTTCAAAACTTTGTAGTTGTCTCCGTTTTCAAGTTCCGCTTTAGAAAGAGAAGTTCCGCATCTTGGGCAATATGGAACAACTTTGTGTCCCTTGTAAATCAAGCCTTTTTCATGCATTTGTTTAAGAGCCCAAAAAATACTTTCAATGTAACTGTTTTGATAAGTAATGTAAGGATTGTCCATGTCGACCCAATATGCAATTTTGTTTGTAAGGTCCTCCCACATTGATTTGTATTCCCAAACAGAATTTTTGCAAAGCTCAATAAATTTATCAACACCATATTTTTCTATATCTTTTTTGCCGTTAAAACCTAATTTCTTTTCAACTTCAACTTCAACAGGAAGTCCATGAGTGTCCCAACCTGCTTTTCTAAAAATATAGTATCCTTTCATCGCTTTGAAACGAGGAATAACATCTTTCATCGCTCTTGTAAGAACATGTCCAATATGTGGCTTTCCATTAGCAGTTGGTGGTCCATCGTGCAAAACATAATATTTGTCGCTGTCTTTATTTTGTTGCAAGGCTTTTTTAACAATATTATTATCTTGCCAAAATTTTAAAATTTTCTTTTCATTACCTACAAAATCCAATTTGCTTTCAACTTTACTGTACATAAAATTCCTCCCTTAATAAAAAAACCTAGTCAAAGTTACAAGACCTTGAACTAGGCTAAAAACCACTTGTAAACTTTTAAGCAGGCAATCACCCACCTCTTCTGTAACGGGAAGCCCCGGTGAAATTTACTTTCCTTAAAAGGTTTCAACAACACAGCTCCGAAAGTGATAATTTAAAAAGAAGTTTGTTATCTCACACCAACCGATAACTCTCTGTAAAACTTTAATTTTTAAACCTTGTCTTTCATCAACGCATTTTATTAACAAACTAATTAAAACACAACCATAAAAATTTGTCAAGTATTCTAAAAAGATTATATATATTTATCAAAAAGTTTAAAACTATAAAAAATTTATTAATAATCTTCCAAAATCTTGTTCGCCCTAATCACATCAGCACCTGTCATAATCCCCAAAGGTAATTGATTTCTTTCGCCGTTTTTAGTAAAAAGTATAGCCAAAAGTTTATGATTTTTGTTAAATTCATTTAAACATTCTTCAATTGTATAATTAACCGGCACTACGACATAATAATTGCTATTTTCAATTTTTGATAACATGTCTTCAATTTTTACACTTGATAAAAACACTTCAGCTTTTCCGCCAGAAATCAAAAATTTTCCAAAACTATCAAGAATTTTTTGACCATTTGCAACTCCGATTAACACGTCACCTTTGTAAACAGGGAGATTTGAATAATTAGAATTTGCTATTGCTTTAATGACTTCTCTCATACTTTTATTAGCAGAAATTGTTAAAACATCACGCCTAGCAACGGTGTCAATAGCTTTTGGTGGAGTTGTTAAGACTTTTTCTATATGCTCAATATTTTCAACAACACTTATATGAGGCTCGGCAATCACTATATCTTCATTGTTGTTGTGAATAATTGCATTTCGAAGTCTTCCATAATCAACCAAATCGTCTTCGTATTTTCTTATTGTATAATTTAAAACAACACATTTTCTTATAAGTTCAGAAAACCCCATCGCTCTATTAAAGTTATATCTTGTTTTTAGAAAATAATCAATGTTGTTAAATGCCTCTAAAAATCTTTTAGCATTTGAACTATCATACTTATTTAATTTTTCTTTTTCCATTCATCACCCTTAATTAATAGTTTGATTATAACACAATATAAAATTTTTGACAAATTAAACAAGCAAACTTTATTAAAATTTATAGAAACCACACAAAAATACAAAATTTTTAACAAAATTAAACAGAACAAGCAAAATATATTGAAAAAAAAATAAAAATATGCTAATATAATTATTGTCAAGCTAGATGGAGAGTTAGCGGTGCTCTGTAACCCACAATCCGCTATAGTGGGATTGAACGCTTGCCTCGGTTTTAAAAAGTCAAAAAAGTGCAACAAAATTTGGCGTTGAAATTAAGGTCTTATGCAATTAGAATCTTCGAATCATGTCAGGTCCTGACGGAAGCATCATTAAGAGGACACTCTAATGTGCCATAAGGTAGCTTTAGTGGAGTTAAATTTTGTTGAGGCTGTTGGTTTTTTATTATCAAAGCAAGTGCTTGACATGAAAATAAAAGCGAGGTTGTGCCTCGCTTTTTTGATTATAATTTCATTTCATTTTTGATTTTTTTTGCTTTTTTCTCAACTTTTTTCATGCCTGATTTTATTTTTTCTTCTGCGTCTTCAATTTTTTCTTCTGCCTTTTGTTCCAATTCTTTTGCAGACTGCATCATTTTCATTTCGCCTTTATCAACACTTGTTTTAAAATTTTGAGAATATTTGTAAAGCATCACTCCAACAACCATGCCTGTTCCAAAACCTAACAAAGCCATAAATTCTTTCATATTTCCTCCTTTGCATTATTGTCTGCAAATTTATTACAAATATACATAAAAAACTGCCCAAAGTGGCAGTTTTATAAAGATTTACATAGCATACTCTTCAATTTCAATGTTTTTGTTGTTTAAAAAATAATCTCTGAAGTTTTTTGCATGAGGTTTATACATATAATATTTACAAACTATGTCCAAAATATGATTTGCTAAAGATTTTGATTTGCTTTTAGACAAATCTTTTCTTTCACCATCAGTAATATAAATTGAAAGGTCTTGAGAAAGATTTTTTTCAATACTATCAAAAGACTTGTTATCTTTTAACTGATTCATAACATCTAATGCAAATTCAATATCTACACCACGAAACATTCCATTTTCACAATCCAAAACTTTTTGCACCCAATTTTTAAAATCTTCTTTACTTACTAAATCACAACTAATTTCAAGTTTTTTATTTAATTCCATAATCTTTTCCTTTGTATTTAAAATTTTTATTTTGATATTTTTTTATAATAATTTTCAACTGTCATTTTGATAGCATCTTCTGCCAAAACTGAACAATAAACCCTGTTATCGTCAAGCCCTTCGAGTTCATCAAAAATTTCTTTACTTGAAACATTCAATGCTTCATCGATTTGTAAACCTCTCACCAAATCACAAGCGATGTCAGAACATGCAATTGAAGCAGGACAACCAAAAGTTTTAAATTTGGCTTCTTCAATTATGCCATCTTCGTCAACCAAAAAGTAAAGTTTAATTACATCACCACAATTAGCATTGCCGGCTTTTCCAACAGCATTTGCCCCACGCAATGTTCCAGCATTATTTGGATTTAAAAATTTTGCCATTACAATTTTGTTATACATAATTATTTCCTCCCTGCTTTAGTAAGTGCTGAAATAGAACGAAGGCGTGAAACATTTTTTGCAAGCATTTCAACAACATAATCTATATCGCTTTTAGAAAGATTTTTTCCAAAAGAAAATCTTATTGCACTTTGAGCAAGTTCATCACTAAGTCCCATTGCTCTTAAAACATGTGAAGGCTCAAGTGCATTGCTCATACAAGCCGAAGCAGTAGAAACAGCAATTCCATCAAGATCCAAAAGCATAAGCAAAGACTCACCTTCTGCCATTTCAAAAGACATGTTGACTGTCCCAGCAATTTTTTGATGTGGATGCCCATTGATTTGAACATATTCAATTTTTTCATTAATGCTTTTTATAAAATAATCTCTAATTGCTTTTAATTTTTGTTGGTTAATAGAAATATCTCTGCAAGCAATTTCTACAGCCTTGCCAAAACCGGCAACAGCAGGAACATTAACCGTTCCTCCTCTTTTTCCTCTTTCTTGATTTCCACCATTCAAAAGATTTTCAATCATAACACCATTTTTTAAATATAATGCTCCGACACCTTTTGGACCATAAATTTTATGTGCACTCATACTCATGGCATCAATTTCCATGTCTTGAACATCAATTTTGAAAGCACCAATTGCTTGAACAGCATCAGTGTGGAAAATAATGTTGTAATCATGAGCAGTTTTTGCAATCGCTTTAATATTTTGAATTGTCCCCACTTCATTATTAACTGCCATAATTGAAATCAAAATTGTGTCTTCTCTTATAGCATGAATAACATCAGCAAGATTTACAAGACCAAACTTGTCAACAGGCAAATAAGTTACTTCAAAACCTTCACTTTCAAGTTGCTTGCAAGCATCTAAAACTGCATGATGCTCAATAGAAGAAGTAATGATATGCTTACCTTTTGACTTGTAAGCATGTGCAATACCTTTAATTGCCCAGTTGTCTGCTTCTGTTCCGCCAGAAGTAAAATAAATTTCATTTGATTTTTCGGCATTTATAGCATGAGCAATTCTATCTCTTGCTCTGTCAACAATAGCACTTGCATCTCTACCAAAAGAATGCAAAGAATTGCTATTACCATAAATAGCGTTAAAACATGGCAACATTTCCTGAAGAACTTCTCCAGAAACAAAAGTTGTTGCTGCATTATCAAGATAAACTTTTCTTCCCATAAGATATACCCCTTTAAGTAACTTAATTTTACCACTAAAAACATATAAAGTCAATACTAAAAAATAGAAAATACAAAATTTGGTCAAATCATCAAAATTTAAAAATTAAAAAAATATAATAAAAAACTGCTTGTTTTTAGCAGTTTTTTATAAATATTTTTTAATCAATTCAACACATTGATTTTTTTGCATCACGCCTACATGCTTTTCAACCATTTCGCCATTTTTGAAAAGAATAAGTGTTGGTATTGACATTACTCCAAAAGTTTTAGCCAAATTTTCGCTCTGATCAACATCAACTTTTACAATCTTTGCATAAGAAGAAACTTCTTCATCCACTTCTTCCAAAATTTGAGCCATCATTCTGCAAGGCATACACCAAGTGGCAAAAAAATCTACAAGCACAACTCCTTTTTCAATTTCATTTTTAAAATCTTTTTCTTCAATAATTTTCATATTTCCTTCCTTAAAATTTTATTGATAATTTCACTGCAAATCACAAGTCCACACATGGCTGGATAATATGCAATACTTCCAATAATTTTTTGTCCCTCAATTTTTACAGGCTTTGAATTGCAAACAACAACATCTAAACTTTTTACATTATTTTCTCGCAATTTTTTTCGAACAATTTTAGCCAGCCCATCATCATGAGTTTTGTAAATGTCTGTCATATAAAATTGTGGAACATCAAATCTATTGCCAGCACCCATTGCAGAAATTATGTTTATATTTTTACTTTTGCAATAGCAAATAAGTTCAACCTTATCATTGACGCTGTCAATTGCATCTACAACCAAATCAAAACTTTCGTTTATCAAATTTTCAACATTTTCTTTGCTTATCTTTTTGCAAACTGCATCAACCTTTGCAAGAGGATTTATATCCAATATCAAATCTTTTAAAACATCGACCTTATTTTTCCCAATATTGCTACTTTTCGCAACAACCTGTCTATTGCAATTTGAAGGAGCAACGGTGTCAAAATCTATTAAGCACATATGTTCAATTCCACATCTTGCAAGTGAAACTGCAACTTGCCCGCCAACACCACCAACACCTACTATTGCTATTTTCTTTTTGGAAATAAGTTCAATATTTTCTTTTCCGATAAGCAATTCTGTCCGTGATTTATCCATAATTTCCCTTAAATAATATATTTTTTTAAGTCGAATTTTTTCTTTGTTTCTTTAAATGCATTTTGAACATACTTTTTATCGATTTTTACTTTTAACATTGGATGCTCACCGGAAGCATTGAAAGAAATATCTTCCAAAAGACTTTCCATGATTGTATGAAGTCGTCTAGCGCCAATATTTTCGCTTGTTTCATTTTCTGCAAATGCCATTTCTGCCATTTCATCAAGTGCATCATCTGTAAAATCAAGATCGATATTGTCGACTTTCAAAATGCTTGAATATTGTTTAACTATAGAATTTTTTGGTTCAGACAAAATCTTTTTAAAATCTTCTTTTGTCAAATTGTCAAGGTCAACTCTGATTGGAAATCTTCCTTGCAATTCTGGTATCATGTCTTCAATTTTTGAAACATGGAAAGCTCCTGATGCAATAAAGAGAATAAAGTCTGTTTTAACATTTCCATATTTTGTCGCAACTGTGCTTCCTTCAACAATAGGCAAAATATCTCTTTGAACACCTTCTCTAGAAACATCTTGATTATTGCTTCCACCTGCTTTGCCAATGATTTTATCTATTTCGTCAATAAAAATAATACCTTCTTCTTCAGTTCTTCTTATTGCCTCAGCGTAAACATTGTCTTTATCAATAATCTTATCACATTCTTCAGCAGTCAAAATCTCTCTCGCTCTTGCTACAGACATGTGTTTTTTCTTCTTTCTTTGAGGTAAAAGTCCATCAAACATAGATCCCAAACTTATTTCAGGTCCACCTACAGCAATCATTGGTTTTTGCTCTTCTTTTACAACAATTTCTATTTGTTCATCTTCAAGTTTACCATCTTTTAAAGCATTTTCCACTTCGGTTTTATCAACTTGCAAATTTTGTGCGCGCCTACTGTCACAAACAGCATCAACAAGTCTGCCTTCAACTAAAGGACGGACTTTTGCTTCCATTTCATGAGTTTGTTCATCCTTAACAAGCCTTACAGCAACTTCCACAAGATCACGAATCATGCTCTCGACATCTCTGCCTACATAACCAACTTCTGTATATTTTGTTGCTTCAATTTTGATAAAAGGAGCATTTACAAGTTTAGCAAGACGCCTAGCAATTTCAGTTTTACCAACACCTGTTGGCCCTCTCATTATAATGTTTTTTGGAGTAATTTCCTCTCTCATCTCTTTAGGCAATTTACTTCTTCTATAACGATTTCTTAAAGCAATTGCCACAGCTCTTTTTGCTTTAGGTTGTCCAACAATATATTTATCTAGTTCTTCAACAACCTCTCTTGGTGTCATATTCATATTAAACCTCCTCAACAGTAATGTGATCATTTGTGAAAACACAAATTTGTCCAGCAATTTCAAGTGCTTTTGTGGCTATCTCTTTTGCAGATAATTTTGTATTTTGTTTCAATGCTTTGGCAGCAGCAAGAGCGTAATTGCCACCAGAACCAATAGCACAAACATCATCATCTGGTTCAATAACTTCTCCTGTTCCACTAACAATCAAAAGAGTATCTTTGTTTGCCACAATCATCATTGCATTTAGTTGCCTTGCAGCCTTGTCTTCTCTCCAAGTTCCAGCAAGTTCAACAGCACTTCTCATAAGATTTCCAGAAAATTTGTTAAGCATATTTTCAAATCTTTCACAAAGTGAAAATGCATCAGCAACACTTCCAGCAAAACCGACAGCCACTTGGTCGTTGTAAATCCTACGCACTTTATGAGCATTAGACTTAAAAATTACACTTTCTGATAATGTAACTTGTCCATCACCAGCAATGGCAATTTTACCATCTCTTTTTACTCCACATATTGTAGTTCCTCTAAATAAGCTTTCCATTTTTTAGTTCCTCCTTATAATTTTCAAGCAACATTTTTGATCTAAATTTTAAAAAATTTGATATTTCCGTTTGCGTTTTTAATTTCTTTTGCAAATCTATTATATCATAATCTGCATAAATTGGTTCAAATTTTGAGTAATTAAAATTGTTGGTTTTTATAATTTTTTGCATCATTTGCCCAAGACATGTTTTGTCAGGCAATGAAACAAACCTTTTTCCTTGCAATTTTGAAAAAATATTATTTGCTACATAAAGCCCGTTTGCAACACTTTCCGTTTTGCCAAACACCCCTGCGATGTTACCCGCAAAAAACAAATTTTCATTTTTTACACTTTGGCAAAATTCGTTAATCATATATGGAGCATTGATATAACAATTTTGTGAAGCCTCTCCTTTCTGCAAAAGAATACATTTTTCAAGCCCTTTAATCGAATGCAATATTGCTATTTGACCTTCAACAGAAAGTTTCGAAGCAAATCCACTTACAGCATAACCATTTTCACATTTTTCAAGTTTTAAAACGGCGTAAGGCTTTTCACAATTATCAATATAAATAGGTGTCATCCAAGCATTTTTTAATCCATCTTTGTCTTTCAATACCAAATATTCTATAGTGCCTATTTCAGGCTTTTGCTTATTAATCAAAATTTCAAAGTTTAATTTTAATACAATCAAATTGACCAAATCTATATACTCTTGATAAGAAAGCGGTAAAAACAAGTTCCCATCTCTTTCAATAAACTTGCTTTTATCAATTTGACTCACAACAGGGAAAACAGGAAAACAATCAAAACATTTTCTTGCGCCAAACATATTTATAAGCCAGTCAAAAAGCATTGTATCTGTTTTTGGCCCTGTAGCAACAACATTTATTTCTTCAAAGTTAAGTTCTTTCACAGTCATTTCAAAAAATTGAATATTTGGATGATTTTTAACTTTTTCCCTTGCTTTTTCCAAAATTTGTAAAGGAGAAAGTTTTATTCCCTTTTCTAAAAATTCATTTTCAATTTCACATAATTTGCTATTTAAAAAAACAATTTCTTCATGCAATAAGTCTTTGGCAAACTCTTTTTTCTTCAAAAATTCAACGCCTTTTTCTTCATAGTTTGTCAGCCTCAAATTTTTGTCATCAAAAACATGAACATGCACGCCTTTATCGGCCAAACTAAGTGCACACTCACAGCCTGCAAATCCACAACCTATCACATTTACAAAATTGCTTTTAAACTTCATCATTCTCCCTAAAATCACATTCACTATTGCTACATTTTACAATTTTCCCTTTTTTAACAATAGGACTGTTACATTTTGGACATTTTTTACCAGTAGTTACATCCCAACTCATAAATTTACACTCTGGGTATTTTGAACATGAGTAAAAGATCTTTCCTTTTTTGCTTTTTCTTTCAACCATATCTACCCCACATTCAGGACAAACGCCAATCTTTTTAATTTCGCTTTCAAGTGGTTTTGTATTTTTACATTTTGGAAAATTCGAACACGCCAAGAATTTCCCAAATTTGCCATCTCTTATAAGCATTTTGCTTCCGCATTTTTCACATACAATGTTAGTTTCTTGTGGAGGCTCTTTCATAGTTAAAGCAGAAGCATCAGCCTTTTCAAGCAAAGAACTAAAACCATTATAAAAACTTGAAACAACACTATGCCAATCTTCACCATTTGTTGCAATATCATCAAGTCTTTGCTCCATGTGGGCAGTAAACTTAACATTTATTACTCCGCTAAAGAATTTTTCAAGATAAGTTGTCACCTTTCTACCTAATTCTGTAGGGAACAAATATTTTCCTTCTTTTTGAGTATATTTTCTAGAAGTCAAAACGGTAATTGTTGCCGCATAGGTCGCAGGACGACCTATTCCCTTTTCTTCCATTGCTTTTACAAGTGTTGCTTCTGTATAACGAACTGGAGGTTTTGTAAACTTTTGCTCTGTTTTTATATCTTTGCAAGGTAAAACTTCACCTTCATTTAATTTTGGCAATTTTCCTTCAAAACCTTCTTTCTTATCTTCTTCAACAAATTCTTTATATACTGTTGTATATCCTGGAAATTCCATTGTTTTTCCATTAACTTTAAAACCATAATCTTCACAATCAAAGTTAACTGCAACATTGGAATATTCAGCCTCTGTCATTTGACTTGCCAAAAATCTTTCATAAATAAGTTTGTAAAGTTTGTAATTATCATTTGACAATGTTTCTTTAACCATTTCAGGAGTTATATCCATAGTAATTGGTCTAATTGCCTCGTGCGCATCTTGAGCATTTTCTTTTGTATGATAAACATTTGGCTTTGCAGGCAAATATTCTTGCCCATATTTGTTTTTAATAAATTCTAGACATGCGTTTTGAGCATCAGTTGAAACACGAACGGAGTCTGTTCTTATGTAAGTGATAAGTGCAATTTTTCCTTCACCCTTCACTTCAACCCCTTCATAAAGTTGTTGGGCAGAAGAAGTGGTTCTTGCCAAACTCATACCAAGTTTGTTCAAAGCGTCTTGCTGCATAGTTGAAGTTGTAAAAGGTGCTGGAGCATGAGATTTTGTTTTTGTTTTCTTAATTTCTTTAACAACAAAATCTTTTCCTTTTATTACATTTAAAAGCAAATCAACTTCTTCTTTGTTTTTAGGAACAAATTTTTTCTTTTTATAAGAAACAAGCGCTGTTTTGATTTGGCTTGCGCCTTTTTCCAAAAATGCATTTACTGTCCAATATTCTTCAGGAATAAACGCTTCAATTTCTCTTTCTCTATCAACAACCAACTTTAATGCAACAGATTGAACTCTACCTGCACTCAATTTTGGTGCGATTTTTTTACATAAAACAGGTGATAATTTATAACCTACAATTCTGTCAAGCACTCGCCTTGCTTGCTGTGCATCAACAAGATTTAAATCAATTTTTCTTGGTTTTTCAAGAGCAGAAGTAACTGCTTTTTTAGAAATTTCATTAAACTCAATTCTGCATTTTTTTTCAGGATTAAAACCTAAAACATAAGCAACATGCCAAGAAATTGCCTCTCCTTCACGGTCAGGGTCGGTTGCAATTAAAACTTCATCAGCTTCTTGTGCCTTTTTCTTCAAATCATTAATCAAAGCCTTTTTGTCTGGCACAATTTCATATTTTGGCTGAAAATTATTTTTTATATCAATAGCAAAGGACTTTGTTGGTAAATCACGAATATGTCCTTTGGTAGCAAAAACTTCATATCCATTTCCTAAATATTTTTTTAATGACTCTCTCTTAAAAGGAGATTCGATAATAACAAGTTTCAAATTTTCCTCCATTACCTAAGGCAAAACATACCACCAGGCATCCTAGATATTATTCCACGAATTTCAAGCATTGTCAAACAACTGTTTAACAAATTTATAGGTAGATTACAATTTTTTTCAAGAAATTCAAAATCTTTTGCACCACTTTCTAAAAATTTGTAAACAACATTTTCTTCAAAAGATAACTCAACGACTGTTTGTTTGCTCAAATTTTTTGTATCTACTTTTAATTGAATTAAAATGCTTTTAGGCTCTACAACGCCCATGCCTTGACCAGAGCAAATGATTTCATTTGGTAAAGCACTTTTTAAACTATCAATATTTCCAGGGACTGCAAAAACATCTTTTCCGTAATCAAGAGCATAATCTCTTGTATATAATGTGCCACTTTTTAGCCCTGCTTCAACAATCAAAACGCCGTCACTTATTCCAGCAATTATTCTGTTCCTTACAGGAAATGTAAATTTTGTCGCTTTTGTTGATGGACAATATTCAGAAATTAATAATCCTTTTTCAGCGATTTGATTTGCAAGGTCTTGGTGCTCACTTGGATAAATATTGTTTAACCCAGAGCCTAGAACTGCAATAGTTTTTCCACCTACTTCTAAGGTTTTTCTGTGCGCAATTGAATCTATGCCATAAGCAAGACCGCTGACAATAACAACTCCATTTTGAGCAAGTTCCCCCACAAACTTATTTGTAACCATTCTCCCATAATTAGAAGGTAATCTTGTTCCAACAACACTTAAACACTTTTTGTCAATAAGAGACAAATCACCTTTGTAAAAAAGGAAAAAAGGATAATCTGCCATACAATCAAACTTTTTAGGATAATTTTCATCAAGTTTGCAAATAAGTTTTATGCCCAAACATTCAAGATTTTCTAAATAAGCTTTTGCAAATCTTTCTTCTGCCAGTGGAAGCATTTTGTCAAGAAGTTGCTTTGAGATTTGTTTCTCATCAAATTTATATTTGCAAAAATGCGCAAATGTAACATTGTTTTTTAAACAAGAAAGAATATATTCAATTTTACTTGAATTTAAATCAAACTGCGATAAAAAATAAATAAACAATTGTTTTTCGCTCATACAATGATGATTATAACATATTTTTCCATATATTCAAAATTTTAAAAGACATTTACAAATTTTAATAAAATAAAGAAAAAACACACATTTTTGTGTGTTTTTTACCAATATTTTCTATCCAAAGTTCGATAACTAATTGCTTCCGCAATATGTCTTGCCAAAATATTTTGCTCTCCATCTAAATCTGCAATTGTTCTTGCAACCCTTAACAGTCTGTCATGCGCCCTAGCTGAAAGTTTTAGTTTTTCAAAAGCATTTCTCAAAATCATTTCTCCACTTTCATCAAGAGTACAATATTTTTTTGTTTGTGCAACAGACATTTTAGCATTTGAATAATTTTTGTCATTTGCAAATCTTTTAAGTTGAATTTCTCTTGCCATGTCAACCCTCTTCTTAATTTCCTTTGAAGTTTCTTCTTGATTTTCACTTTTAAGTTGATCATATGTAACATTTTCAACTTCTATATGTAAATCTATTCTGTCCATTATTGGCCCAGAAAGTTTAGACAAATATTTAGAAATTTGAGAAGCCGAGCATTTGCATTCCCTATCTTTTGAACCATAATTTCCACAAGGACATGGATTCATAGAAGCAATAAGTGTAAAATTTGCAGGATAAGTTATAGTCGCGTTTGCTCTAGCAACTGTTATCACTCCATCTTCTAAAGGTTGACGCAAAGTTTCAATTGTATGCCTTGAATATTCAGGAAATTCATCTAAAAACAATACCCCATTATGCGCAAGAGAAATTTCCCCGGGCTTACTGTTTGTACCACCGCCTGTC
The DNA here is from genome assembly GCA_944384485.1 of uncultured Clostridia bacterium. GTDB lineage: Bacteria > Bacillota > Clostridia > Christensenellales > UBA1242 > Caccovivens. Next base: position 2,236 of record CALWTO010000034.1, on the reverse strand, counting down.
AAACTTACTGTGCTTGCTGTATGGTGAGGACTCCTAAAAGGTCTTTTACAAACAATACCTTTTTTCAAATCAAGTTCCCCTGCAATAGAATGAATTTTGGTAACTTCTAAAGCTTCTTCAAAAGTCATATCTGGTAAAATGGAAGGAAAACATTTTGCAAGCATGCTTTTCCCACTTCCAGGTGCTCCAATCATAAGCAGGTTATGTCCTCCTGCTGCTGCAATTTCAAGTGCTCTTTTTGCCATTCTTTGCCCTTTAACATGACAAAAATCAAGTGGATAATCACTTTCTGCAACAATATCTTCAAATTCACATATTTTAACAGGTTCAATTTTTTCTTCTTCTTTCAAAAACTTCACTGTTTGGACAAGAGATTCAACTCCATAGCAATCAATTCCAGAAATAAAACTCGCCTCTACCAAATTTTCTTTTGGAATAATAAATTTTTTATACCCGAAATTTCTAGCAGAAATTAAAAGAGGTAAAACACCTTTGACTTTTTTAACAGTTCCATCAAATGAAAGTTCTCCAATAAAAACAAAATCTTTTTCATTTTTTATTCCATTTTCTTCATTGCATGAAAGAATTGCGACTGCTATGCCAAGGTCATAGATTGCTCCTTCTTTTTTCATGTCTGCAGGCGCAAGATTAACAGTAATTCTTTTGACAGGATACTCAAACCCACTATTTTTAATTGCCGACCTTACTCTTTCCTTTGCTTCTTTAATTGCAGTATCTGCAAGCCCAACAATTTCAAAATGTGGAAGCCCATTTGAAACATCAGTTTCAATATCAATTTGATATCCATCTACACCTTTTAATCCAAAACTTACTACTTTTGCTAACATTTTAAATTCCTTTTATTTTTTCAATTTTTTTAAAAACTCTTTTTGTTCTTTAGTAATTCGAAAAGATTCACATGCCTTTTGTATTGATTTATTTGCAACAAACTTATCATCGCAATTTTTAAAAATATTTAAAGTTTTTTCAAAATCTACAACAAATCCTTCTGCGATGGTCCAAGCTTGTGCCATTTTGACAAAGTAGTTTTCTCTTTGAACAGCAACAATTTTTTGTAAAACATTTTCAAGATTACCTCTCAATTCAAAACTCTTAAGCCAAACAATTGCAAACCTAACTTTAAAATCATTGCTATCATTTAATAATTCATAAAAAAAGTTTTTTTCTTTTTCCATGTCTTTGAGCCTGCATGCAATCATATCACAAGTTGCCCAATTATCTATGTAATTCAAAAGCTTTTGCAAATACAACAACTTCTTTTCAATATTTTTTTCAAATTTTATAAACATTCCAGCAATCAAAATATCTTCATGGCACTGTAGAGGCAAATCAAAAAAAGAAAAACCTTGTTTTACCAGTTCTTTTGCAAACTTTTCAAGCTCTAAAGTTTTTACACCTTTTATTTCATAATTTGTGCAAATAAGTTTTTTGTCAAATTCAGCTTTTTCTTTACTTTGTTTTTCGTTATAAAAACTTTGATAATATTCTTGTATACTCATGTTTTTATTTTATCATATAAGAAACATCTTTCAAAACAAATTAAAAGTAACAAAACAAATTTAATAATTAAAATTATTTTAAATAAAAAAACCACATAACAAAATGTGGTTTTATATTTATTTATTGTCTGCAGATTTAATTTTTGCAGCTTTACCAGTAAGGTCGCGAACGTAGTAAAGTTTAGCTCTTCTTGGCATACCTTTTCTAACTACTTCAACACTTGCAATAAGTGGAGAGTGAACAGGGAAAGTTCTTTCAACACCAACACCATTAGAAATTTTTCTAACAGTAAAAGTTTCTCTTATTCCACCGTTTTTCTTTGCGATTACAACGCCTTCATAAGCTTGAATTCTTTCTTTGTCGCCTTCTTTAATTTTAACGCCAACTTTAACAGTATCACCAACACCAAAACTAGCAACATTTTCTTTCATGTTTTCTTTTTCGATTTGGTCGATAATATTAGCCATAATTTTCTCCTTTTAAAGATATAAAATCTAAATTTATTTTTTAAAGATTACAAAAGATTAACCTCTTTTTCTTGCTCTTTTACGAGCAGCTTCGCGTTTCTTTTTCTTAGCAACGCTTGGTTTATCGTAAGCTTCTTTTCTTCTGATATCACCAATGATACCATCTTTTTGACATTTTCTCTTAAATCTTTTAAGAGCACTTTCAAGACTTTCGTTTTCGCCTACTTTAACAGTTGTCAATCTTCTCA
>CALWTO010000033.1 GCA_944384485.1 uncultured Clostridia bacterium | reverse complement strand
TTTGCAATACTATTTCCATCTATAATCAAAATTTTATTCATAAATTCTCCAATTAAATTTTTATAAACGAAGTATTTTCTTGAATTATACCAAACAAACTTCTAAAAGTGTCAGGCATAACGGCAGTTAAAATTAAAAATACAGTTGCTAAAACTAATAAAATGAAAAAGGCTATTTTTAAAGGATTGCCAAAAAAATTTATTCCTGCATACAAAAGCATAATTGCAAGTCCACCGTAATTTGCTATATATTGTATAGTTTGATTTACTTCAACTGCAACATTGCAATAGCAAAGCAAGGCAATATAACCAATAGTTAAAACTGCAAGAATAAAGTACAAAATTGTTTTCATTTTTCCTCCAACTTTAAATTAATATTATCATAAACATTATAATACTACAAATAATTTTTTACAAAATAAAAAAAGAAGAAATTTAGTTTTCTTCTTTTTTACTTTTTTTCATTTGTTTGTGTAATTCATGCTTTTGATGTCTTTCTTCTTGTTTTTGTTTTTTCTCTTGAAGTTTTCTCTCCTTGTTTGCTTTCGCAATAGCCTTTTTAGCCTCTGCTTTTTCTTTATTTTTCAAAGGTTTAATTTTTTTAGGCGATTTCACCTTTTTTTCTTTTTTTGCTTTTTTTGGTTTCTTTTTAAATTTAACAATTCTTGTAGCCTTTTTAGGAATAGAACCATCATCAGGAAGAGCTGTTTTTAAGTTATCATGATTTGATATGTAATCAGTAAACAATCTTAAACTTTTCCCCATATACAAACCATCAGCAACTCTTTCATCCAGACTCATACCTAATGTTAACATTTTTGCAATTTTTAATTCTTTGTTGTTCTCAACATAAGGCTCAACTCTCTCTTTGCCCATTGCAACAAAAATTGTTGTTGTTCCAAAATTGTAAAGATGATGGAAAATATAGTTTAATTTAATTGATTTTAAATTTGTAATAAAACAACTTGTATGAAAAGGACTTGCTTTAATAAGAGATTTTGGAAGCATGCCATGTCTATCTAAAAATCTAGCAAAAGCCATAAACCACCTAAACAAAAAATCTGGCAATTTTACAAGTTTCCCCGCCGCTTTTGTTGTTTGATGAACTTCATCTGCACTTAAATTTTTTTCAATTTCTTCATCTATGATTTTTTTGACTTCTTCAAGGCTTTCTCTACCTGTAAAGAACATTTTTAAAGTTACTTGCTCACCTTCATCTTCAAGTTTCTTTTTTATATCCATAGAAACAGAAATTGTGTTTCTTTGATAGATAGAGCCTCTCATAATAAAACGATTTAATTTTTTTCTTATGTATAAAATTCTAACAATTGCAGCAATGACAATATGCATATAATTATAAGAAATTCCATTTTTTCTTTCTCTTGCAATAAATTCATCAATTGTATCGCATTTAACTTTTACAGTGGTATAATTAACAGCATCAATTCTTTGTGGCATAAAAAAAGGTTCTGCCTTGTCAATTATATTCATGTTTTTAACTTTTTTACCATCACTTCTAAAACCAAACATATTATTCCCCTTGTATTTTGTTTCTAAATTTTTTTCTTATTAAATTTTTTTCTTTTCCATTTTTGCTTGGAATGTAATAGACTCTGTTTTTTAAAGAATCAGGCATATACTGTTGCTCTACATATCCGCCAAAATCATGTGGATATTTATATTTTCCATGACCATCCTTATTTGTAGAAGGATGATTTTTTAAATGGTTTGGCACTTTATTCTCGTTATAATTTAAAGCATCTTCCCTTGCCAAATTTAATGCAGTGATCACAGAATTCGATTTTTCTGCCTCGCAAACATAAATTATTGCGTGAGTTAATGGAATAAGCCCCTCCGGCATTCCCATTTTTTCAAGTGCATACATTGCGCTTGTTGAAAGAAGCAATGCGTTAGAATCAGCCATTCCAACATCTTCAGAAGAATGTGCAACAAGCCTTCTTGCAATAATCATTGGGTCGCAACCAGCATTAATTAATTTTTGGCTATAAAATAATGCACCTTCAACGTCGCACCCTCGTAAAGATTTGCAAAATGCTGACAAAATATCATAATACATATTTTCATCAATGCTTAATGCTTTTTTATCAGTTGATTGCTCTGCTATCAATTTTGTAATATGTATAATTTTATCTTGACTTGCAGGTGTTGTCATAACTGCAAGTTCAAGAGAATTTAAAGCATTTCTAAGGTCACCAGCACTTGCAAATGCTAAATAAGAATATGCATCTTCTTCGACTTCTATATTTAAGTTGCCAAGTCCTCTTTCTTTATCTTTCACTGCCTTTTTCAAGGCTTTAACAATGTCAGTTGACGATAAAGGTTTGAATTCAAAAATTCTGCACCTTGAAACAATTGCTCTTGTCATTGAAGTATATGGATTTTCTGTTGTTGTTCCTATAAGGTAAATATCTCCATTTTCAATCGCTTCAAGCACACAATCAGATTGGGCTTTATTCCATCTGTGACATTCATCTAAAATAAGATAAGTGTCTTTGCCAAGCATTGCCTTATCAGTTTTTG
>CALWTO010000032.1 GCA_944384485.1 uncultured Clostridia bacterium | reverse complement strand
TATGAAAAAAAATCAAACAGTAAAATTTAAAAATAAGCCAAGAATAATAGGGAGTTATTCGATTGTAGGACCAAAAGAAGGCAAAGGTAACTTTGCTCCTTATTTCAATTATGTAATGAAAGATGATGCTTTTGGTGAAAAAAGTTATGAAAAGGCAGAAAAAAAGATGTTTGAACATGCTATTGCGGGTGCAATTGAAAATGCCAAACTTAAACCTGAAGATGTAAATTTGCTTTTAGCTGGTGACCTCTTAAATCAAATCATATCTTCTTCTTATTCTGCAAGAAATTTTGATTTTGCATATTTGGGACTTTTTGGGGCTTGTTCAACAATGGCGGAAAGTCTTGCTGTTGGAGCTTCATTAATTGATGGAGGGCAGTTTGATACGATTGTCTGTGCAACAGGTTCTCATTTTTCTACTGCTGAAAGACAATTTCGTTTTCCTCTTGAACTTGGGAATCAACGTCCACCAACTTCTCAATGGACAGTTACTGGTGCGGGGGCGTGCGTTTTATCAAGCAAAGGGAAGGGGCCAAGGATAACAATGGCTACTTTTGGCAAAGTTGTGGACTGGGGAATTAAGGATGTAAACGATATGGGATCGGCTATGGCTCCTGCTGCGATGAATACAATGCTTGCTCATTTTAGAGATACAAAAACATCGCCAGATGATTATGATTTAATCGTGACTGGAGATTTAGGTAAATTAGGTTCGGAAATTTTGGTCGATTTAATGGAAGACAATGGAATAAAGTTAGGGCTAAATTATAATGATTGTGGGCAAATGTATTTTACTAGAAGTCAAGGAATGCTTTCTGGCGGAAGTGGATGTGGATGCAGTGCAACAATTTTAAATTCTTATTTAATAAACAAATTAAGAAAGGGTGAGCTTAAAAGAATTTTATTTATGCCTACTGGTGCGTTGATGTCAACGACTGCTACACAACAAGGAGAAAGCATTCCAGGGATATGTCATGCTATTGTTATTGAATGTGATGAAGATAATGCTGAAGAAATGTACGAAAAAGTTTCAACCTGCAAAACTTTTAAAACAAAAAATGTGAATAGGAAAAGGGAGGAGTAAAGTGTATTATCTTTGGGTGTTTTTGATAGGTGGTTTTGTTTGTATGCTGGGTGAAATGCTTTTAATTTACACAAACATAACTTCTGCTAGAATTTTGGTTACTTTTGTTTTAATTGGGGTTGTGTTGCAGGCTTTAAATTTGTTTGCCCCTATTTCAGAATTTGCAAAGGCTGGAATAAATGTGCCAATTATAGGCTTTGGAGCGTCACTTGCAAAAGGTGCAATGAGTGCTGTAAAATCAAAAGGATTGCTCGGTGCGTTCACAGGAGGACTTGAAGCAACTGCCGGAGGAATTGCTGCTGCGGTGATTTTTGCTTTTATTTTTGCCTTAATTTTTAGGTCAAGAACAAAATAGTTGATATACAAGATTACAATATCTAGTATTATGTATTGCATAACATATTGTAAATATTGATTTTTTAAAAGGTTGCAACATTGAAAATACTTTTGCATATATATAAATGTGCAAACTTATAAAGTTGTCAAAGTAAACAAAATTAAAACAAGAAAAAAAATTAAGAAACGAGCAATATTGTGTGGGTTGCTTGCTTTTATAATTTTATGTCTTGTTTATTATTTTCAAATTATATGCCCGGCAGTTGTTGCTTTGAGTGAAGAAAAGGTTCGTGCTATTGCAACTCAAACAATAAGTGAAGTTGTTGGGGATGTACTTACAGATAATAATTTAAGTTACGATGATTTGGTAACAATTACTTATTCTTCTGAAAATAAGGTGAGTCAAATTTCTACCAATTCGACAAAGATTAATTTACTGGTAAGAAAAGTGACAGAACTTGTTCAAGAAAGATTTGAAACCCTTGATGAAACATCAATAAATGTAAATCTTGGAACATTTACTGGCATACCTTTTCTTTTCGGTTATGGGCCAGAAATAAAATTAAATTTGATACCTGTTGGGGCGGTAAACACATCATTTGACACCAATTTTGTTTCTGCGGGAATTAACCAAACTCTTCATTCTCTTTATTTTGATGTGACAGCCTCAATTGGTATGGTCCTTCCTGCTTCAACTCAAACTTTTCAAACAACTCTTGATATTTTAATTTGTGAAAGTGTCATAGTAGGGGAAATCCCTAGCATATATCTTCAAGGAAAAGTTATATAAAAATTTAAAAATCTTTTAAAAATTTATCGTCAAAACTTGCTTGCGGGCAAGTTTTTTGTTTTTTTTATGTTTAAAAATGTTTAAAATTTAGTTATTTTTAAAAATATTTGTTTCTTTTTTATAATTAACAAGGATTTTTAAATTTTTTGTAGTATAATATCTTTGAATGATTTTTTTAGGGAGAAAAGATTGCAAAATAAAGGTTTTCCAGCAGATTGGCTTTATCAATTAAAACAAAGGAATAATATTGTTTCGGTTGTTGAAAGATATGTTCGTCTTGAAAAAAAAGGCAGAAAGTATTGGGGGTGTTGTCCTTTTCACAATGAAAAAACACCATCTTTTTCTGTAAGTGAAGATGAAGGACTTTTTTATTGTTTTGGTTGTAAAGAAAGTGGGGATGTTATTTCCTTTGTTATGAAATACGAATCTTGTGATTTTTATGAAGCAGTGAAAATTCTTGCGAAAAATGCAGGAATGGAAGTTCCAGAGTTTACTGGCGAAAAAGATGTATTAGAAAAGAAAAAACAAAAAGAGAGAATTTTAAAACTTTTAGATTGTGCGTATAAGCATTATCAAGAAAATCTGCTTTTGCCAAAGGCTAAACCTGCTCAAGAATACATAAAAACTAGACAGTTTAATAAACGAACTTTAGATGATTTCAAACTTGGTTATTCTTTAGACTGGAATGAGATGGTTGACTACTTAAAAAGCAAAGGCTTTTCTTTAAAAGAAATGGTTGATGCGGGGGTTTGCCAAGAGAAAAATAATCGCTATTACGATGTTATGGCTGAAAGATTGATATTTCCTATTTTCAACTCTTTTGGAGAATGTGTTGGTTTTAGTGCAAGAGTTTTAGGTAAAGCCGATTTTGCAAAATATATAAACACTGCGGAAACTATTGTCTTTCATAAAGGTAGAGTTGTTTACGGAATTGACCTTGTTAAAAAATTGAAACAGCAGGGAAATTTAGATAAGATAATAATTGTTGAAGGGCAAATTGATGTTATTGCAATGCACAAGGCTGGTTTTAACAACACAGTTGCTTGTATGGGCACAGCGCTAACAAAAGAAAATGCTCATGAATTAAAGAAGTTATCAAACAATGTTGTTTTAATGTTTGATGGAGATACGGCTGGTGAAAAAGCAACCTATAGAAGCATTGATATTTTGCGAGAAGAAGGTTTTAATGTCAAAATTGCACTTATGCCTCAAAAACTTGACCCGGATGAAATTCTTAAGAATTACGGAGCAAAATACATACAAGATTTGGTAGAAAATGCACTACCACCAATTGATTATTTAATTGAGAATGAAAAGAAAAAATTTGATATTACAAACGCGACTGGGAAAGGAGCATTTGTTAAACAAATATTGCAATTTTTGGTCAAACTTAATTCTTATGCAGAAGAAGACATATATCTTGCTAAACTTAGAGATTTGACATCTATACCGATTGATATACTGCGTAGAGATTTGGAAAAAGAAAAAGGTGGAGAAAAACAAAAATCTTTGGCAAAGAAAGAAGATGAAAATGTTTTAACTTCGCGTGAAAATGGCAATATTAGAGCTATAAAGTTTATTCTTGCTTCAATTGTTCATGGAAAAGATTTTGTAAATAAAAAAATAGATTATAATTTGCTTTTGCCTCAATACCAAGAAATTTTAAATCAGGCAAGCAAACACCTTCCACTTTCATCTTATTATGATTATTTTGATGTAGACAACGAGCCTATTTTAAAGGATTGTTTAAACTATGACTTCTCTTCATATTTAGATAGTGGTCAAAAATATTTTGATGAATGTTTGTGGGCTATAATTAGTTTAAAATTGCAAGAAAAACAAACTGAATTGACAAAACAATTTAAAGAAAGCAAAGACCTTGCTCAAAGACAAGAAATAATGAAAAAATTAAATGATATTTCAATCTCTATTAGAGAGAAAAAAATGGAGGAATTTTATGCCAGATAAAGATATTGAATCAGCTAAAAAGAGAATTTTTGATGCTGCTATGAAAGCGGGTAAAGTCAATGAAAGAGACATTTATGATAGGCTTTTAAGATTTTCTGAAATTTCAGATAAAGAAATTAAAAATTTTATAAAAAAATTACAAGATAACAACATAAGTGTTATTCAAAAGAAAGAAGACGAGGATGAAGATTTAAATTTAGATTTTACAGGATTTATGGGTGTTGATGACCCTGTAAAAATGTATCTAAAAGATATTGGACAAGTCCCACTCCTTACTCCAGAAGAAGAAATTGAACTAGCTAAAAGAATTTTGGAAGGTGATCAAGACGCAAAAACAAAATTTTGCCAAGCAAACCTTAGACTTGTTGTTTCGGTTGCAAAAAAATGGGCTCCTACAAACGCTTTATCTTTTCTTGATTTAATCCAAGAAGGAAATATGGGGCTTTTGAAAGCGGTTGAAAAATTTGATTATACAAAGGGTTATCACTTTTCAACTTATGCAACTTGGTGGATAAGACAAGCTATTTCTCGTGCTATTGCGGACCAAGCAAGAACAATAAGATTGCCTGTGCATATGAACGAAACTATAAACCGTTATAATCGTGTTGTAAGACAACTTTTGCAAAAACTTTCTAGAGAACCATCACTTGAGGAAATTGCTCAAGAAATGGGAATAAGTGAAAATAAAGTTGTTGAAATTCAAAGAGTTGCACTTGAGCCTATTAGTCTTGAAACTCCGGTTGGTGAAGAAGATGACAGCAGAATGAGCGACTTTATTGAAGATACAAAAGTTTCAAATCCAATGGAACTTGCTTCTCAAAATTTATTGAGAGAACAACTTTTGGCTGTTATTGATACTTTGACTCCTAGAGAGCAACAAGTTATTCGTGAAAGATATGGTTTGATGGATGGAAAAGCAAAAACTTTGGAAGAAGTTGGTAAAGAGTTCTCTGTTACTCGTGAAAGAATTCGTCAAATTGAAGCAAAAGCACTTCGAAAATTAAAAAATCCTAACAGAAGTAAAAAACTTATTGATTTTATTAGTTAATCATTAGCATTTTAAGTAAAATATCTTTAAGGAGAAAAAAATGGATATAAATAAAATTTTAGAATATCAAAATCTTGACAGCGAACTTTTTAAAATTGAAAAAAGTTTGAGAGAAAATGAGGATAAAAAAACTGCTACGCAAATGCAAAGCAATGCAAAAATTGCCCAAGAGCGTTCTTTCAAATTAAATGAAAAAGCAAGCGAACTTGCCAAAGAATGTGAAAATACAAAGAAACAATTTGAAATACAAAAAAACAAAATGAATGAAATATTTGCAAAAGATATTGACAAACTTTCAGCAGAAGAAGTTGATAAGCTTATGCAACTTAAAGACAAGTTAAGTCAAAATCTTTCAATCTTGGAAAGAAATTTTGCTAAACTTGCAGAGAATATAAATGCACTTTTATCTGATTTTAATAAAACAAAAAATGCTTTTCAAATGGCAAAAGAACAATATTCTGTTTCAAAACAAAACTATGACAAAAAAGTTGAAGAAGCAGAGCCAAAGAAACAAGAGATTGCAAAAAAGTTAGCAAGTTTAGAAAAAGGTATTGATGGAAAAATCATAGAGGCCTATAAGAAAAGAAGAAATGAAAACATCTTTCCTGTTGTTGTTGCACTGGCTGGAAATTGCTGTGGTGGTTGCAGGGTTGAATTATCTATGGCGAATTTATCAAAACTTAAAGAAGAAAAAATCTTGACTTGTGAGCATTGTCATAGAATTATATATACTAAATAAATATTTTTAAGATAGGGAATTTGCTTGCCTTATCTTTTTTTTTCATATATAATATTTTGGAAAGATTGTTTATTTTATGATATTTAGAAAGTTTTTTAATAAGAATGCTGACAAGGTAGATTTATTTACAAAGGAATTAGGACTAAATCGTCGTGTTTGTGAATTATTGTTATCTAGAGGAGTTGCCAGCAGAGAGGATATTATTGAGTTTTTAAATCCATCTGTTTTTCATGACCCTTTTATGCTGAAAGGAATGAAAGAACTGTTGGATAGGGTTTTTCTTGCAAAAGAATTGGGGGACAAAGTCCTTATATTTGGCGACTATGATGTTGATGGTGTAAGTGCAACAGCAATTATGTTAAAAGCACTTAAAATTTTTGGCATAAAGGCTGATTATTATTTACCAAATAGATATGAAGATGGTTATGGTTTAACCAAAAATGTGATTGACAAAATTTATCAAAAATTTTGTCCTAATTTAATTATTACAGTTGATTGTGGCATTTCTTGTCATGAAGAAGTTGAATATGCCAAAAATAAAGGTATTGAAGTTTTTGTGACAGATCACCATGAAATACCTGAGGTTTTGCCAAACACAGTAATTGTAAATGCAAAGATGCCAAATCAAGATTATCCTTTTAGAGAACTGTGTGGAACGGGAGTGGCTTTCAAATTTGCTGAAGCTCTTCTTGGAAAAACTGAAGCAGAACAGTTTTTGCCAATTTGTGCCATTGCAACAATAGTTGATATAGTTCCTTTGTTGAATGAAAACAGAACAATAGTTACAAAAGGGTTGAAATTGTGTGAGCGTTATCTTCCTATTGGTCTTAAAATGATGTTTAAAGAATATGATATTTCGCTTGCAAAGCCAAACTCTATAGATATATCATTCAAAATTGGTCCAAAACTTAATGCTCCAGGAAGAATGGGAGATGCTGAAGATTCATTAAAATTATATTTGGAAACAGACCCTGTTAAAATTATTAAAATTATTGATAAAATTAAAAATCACAATACTAAAAGGCAGGAAATTTGCAACAAAATTTTTGAAGACTGTGAAAAAGCTCTTTCTAAAATGGATTTGCTGTCTTTAAGAGTTATTTCTTTGGCTTCAAAGTCTTGGGATAAAGGAGTGCTTGGAATTGTTTGCTCAAGATTGGTAGAAAAATATCATAAGCCCGTGTTTTTATTCGCTCAAGAGGGGGATATTTTAAGTGGTTCTGGAAGAAGCATTGATGATATTAACATTCATCAATTGTTGTCCTCATTAAAAGATATTTTGGAAACCTTTGGTGGACATTCTATGGCTGCAGGATTAAGCCTTAAAAGAGAAAACTATGAAGAGTTTGTTCAAAAAATAAACTCCTTTGCTTTAAATCACATAAGTGATGAAGTTTTTATGCCGATAAAATATTATGACCAAGAAATAACAGAAAAAGAAATTACAAATGAATTTGTAAAAGAACTTGCTATACTAGAGCCTTTTGGTTGTGATAATCCTCGTCCAAAATTTAAAATAAGTGCTAGCGAAATTGAAGTTTTGCCTATGAGAAAATTTCCTCAACATGCTAATATAAAAATTGGCGATTTTTCATTAACTTATTTTAACTGCATGGACAAAATGGTAAAAATGTCTTTTGCAAGGACTAAATCTTTTATTTTTGAATTTCAAGGTTCTGGGACAAAAGCCATTGTTGATGAGTTTGACGGCGGAAGTTTTATTGTAGAAGATGCATATAAAAAACTTAATTCTATTGAACTTAGTCAACTTGTTATTGATGGGAAAGGTGAAGCAAATTACAAACTTTACCCACAAAAAGATTTGCTTGAATTTGTAAGCAAGACAACAACTACAATATTTGGAACTTGTTTTGTTGCTTACTCATGTTACGACTACATTGAATTTGCAAAAAATTACAACACACAAGGTATTTACAATTTTAATATTTATGGGGACAAAGAAAGTGGTTACAACAGCCTTTTACTTGCTCCAAAAGGAGTTAATTGGGCAAAGAATTTTTCAAATATTGTTTTTTTGACACCTGTGTTAGATACAAAATTCATTTCTGCTTTAAACAAGGTTTCAAAAGCTCAAATTTTTCTTCCAGTTGAGAAAAATGGAGATTTAAGAAAGTTTAGCGGTATAGATTTATCAAGGGAAACATATGCTCACATTTACAAATATCTTTCTACAAAGGTTGGAAAGGCTGTTTATAATGTATTTGAACTTTACGATAAATCGAATTTTTCGCAAAAAATTTCATTTTCAACTTTCTATGTAGCACTTTTAGTTTTTAATCAACTTGGAATTATAAAAATTGTAGATGAAGAACAAATTGTGATTTATTTAAATAAAAAGGTTAAAAGGGAACTTAATCAGTCAGGTATTTATAAAAATTTTTCATCTTTAAAAAAATTATATAAAGGAGAATAAGTCATGGAGACTAATCTCATAAACGAAATAAAAGAAAAAATTTATAATCTAGATTATATAAAAGAGAAAGATAAAACGCTTATTGAAGATATCATTTGTGGAAAAATGAATTTAAAAAGGGTTGCTTTTATTGTTGATTTAATTATTGACATGAATATAGACAAAGATTCTCTTCTCGCTTTTTTGACATACCAACTTTTCAAAGTAGATGAAGAAAAAGCGGAAAAGATTGAAAAAGAACTTACTACTGATGCTATTGAAATGGTTGAAACTTATAAGGTAATAAAAGATATAAGTCAGTTGACTTTAAGTGAAGAAATTGAAGATATAAAAAGAATGTTTGTAGCCATGAGCAAAGATATGCGTGTGGTTTTTATCAAACTTGCAGGAATTTGCTATGATATCTCAATTTTGGAATTGCCTTTGACTGAGGCGCAAAGAAGATTTGTAAAACAAGTTGAAGAAATCCATGTGCCTTTATCTGAAAGATTGGGGTTTGACAAATTAAAACAAGATTTGGCAGATAATGTTATAAGACTTTTACATCCAGAAGAATTCCAAAGGTTAAAAGAGTCGGTTCAAAGTAAATACGAAGAAAATGAAAAACAACTTACAATTTCAAAATCGAAAATTTATGCTATATTGAAAGATTTGAATATAAAAGGCGAAATTGTTGCTAGACAAAAACATATATCTTCTATTTACAACAAGTTGCATAGCAAAAATTTAAGATTAAATCAAATATATGATATTATTGCAATGCGTGTGATTGTCGAAACAGTTGAAGAGTGTTATGCCGTGCTTGGTAGAGTCCATGCTATTTATAAGCCTATGGCTGGAAGAGTTAAAGATTATATAGCAAACCCAAAACCAAATGGCTATAAATCTTTACACACAACTATTATTGTTGAAAACCAACATCCAATGGAAATACAAATAAGAACATACGAAATGCACAGGGAATCTGAATATGGTGGAGTTTGTGCACATTGGTTATACAAAGAAAAAAAGAATAAAAAAGATGAATTAGACAGCAGAATGACATGGTTTAGAGAAACCGTTGAAAATGCAAAAAACATGTCAAATGATGACTTTATAAACACATTAAAGAGCGATTTATATGACGGAATTATATTCGTTCAAACACCAAAGGGGAGAGTTATAGAATTTCCTGAAGGGGCAACAGCAATAGATTTTGCTTATGCAATTCATACTGATGTTGGTAATACTTGTGTTGGTGCAAAAATTAATCAAAAAATGAAGCCTTTAAACACTCCGTTAGCAAATGGTGATATAGTTGAAATAATTACTTCAACACAATCAAAAGGCCCTTCTAGAGATTGGCTTAATTTTGTTAGATGCAACAATACTAAATCCAAAATAAGGGCTTTCTTCAAATCTGAAATGAAAGAAGAAAACATAAAGATTGGTAAAAGCATTTTAGTTGAACTATTGCAAGATAAAAATTTTGTTCCTTCGCAATTATTAAATAATGACTATTTAAAAGAAATATTTGCTAAATTTAATTTTGAAAATGAAGATGAATTGTATGCAGCTATAGGATGTGGCTCACTCTCTGCTGGTCAAGTTGCAGGCAGGCTTATTGCTTATTGGAATAGAGATCATAAAATTGAAAAAATTTCAACAAATGTTGTTCATTTAAAAAAGAATAAAGAAGGTGTTTTGATTGACGGCGATAGTGGACTTTTAGTTAGATTTGCGGGTTGTTGCTCTCCAATTGAAGGTGACGAAATTATAGGTTACATTTCGAGAGGAAAAGGGGTTACAATTCATAGACATAATTGTCCAAACATTAAATATCTTGAGCCAGAAAGATTGATTGGGGCACAATGGCAAGAAAGAGAAAACGCATCTTTCCTTGCGACACTTAAAGTTATTGCTGATAAAGCAGACAACAACATTGCAAAACTTACAACTCTTATAACAAACATGAAACTTCCTATTCGTGGATTTGAAGCCAAAGATATTGGTGATATTTTTGATTGTTTTATCACAATAGAAGTAAAAAACACCGCAGAACTTCAAAAGGTTATATCTTCTATAAAAACTTTAAAGAATGTTACAGATGTTTATAGGAGTGAAAAATGGTAATTAAAACTAATAGAGAAGAATTGCAAATTGAATTGCAAGATTTGGCTAATTTGTTTGGAACTCATGAAGAAATAGAAATAATACATGATGAGCAAAGAAATTCAACTATGGTTGTTAATCAATTTGTTTTTAAGAACACTTTTACAAATGAAGAAAAACAATACAGTTTTAGTTATAATTTAGATGAAAATTTAAGTGACCTTGAAAAAAAATCTCTTATTAAAAAAATGGTAAAAAATCATTTATATTCGATTTTAAGCAAAGAATTAAAAATTCAGTTGCCTTGGGGTTCTTTAACAGGAGTTAGGCCAACAAAACTGATAAGAGATATGATAGAAAAAGGGCAAGCTAAAGAATATCTTGTATGTGAAACTTTGCAAAATATGTTTTATGTTTCGCCACAAAAAGCCAAACTTGTTGCAAACATTTTGAAAAATCAAAAATGTATTATAAGAAACGACAACCTTATAGATTTATATGTAAATATTCCAATTTGTCCAACAAGGTGTCTTTATTGTTCTTTTATTTCTCATCAATTATCTTCGCTTGGGGAAGAAAAAGTCAATAAATATTTAGATTGTCTTGAAAAGGAAATTCAAGCAGTAAAGAAAATTATTTTTAACAAGGCTTACATAGTCAGGACTATTTATGTGGGTGGTGGCACTCCTTCTGTTTTAAATGATAATCAACTTGAAAGGCTTATGCAAATGCTTAACTTTTCTGTTGATGAAAAAACAGTTGAATGTGGAAGGGCGGACACCATAACTTCATCTAAACTTGATATTTTAAAGAAATATGGTGTCACAAGAATTTCTATAAATCCACAAACGTTTTCTCAAACAACTTTAAAAAGAATTGGTAGAAGTCATACAAACAAACAAATTTTTGATGCGTATACAATGGCTCTTGAAAGAGGTTTTATTGTAAATATGGATGTTATTGCAGGTTTACCAATGGAGAAACTAGGAACTTTTAAAAAGACTTGCAAAACTTTAATTGAACTTTATCCTCACAATATAACAGTGCACACTTTGTCTGTAAAAAGAGGTGCGCAATTAAAAGACCAAACAGAAATAATAGATACAAAAGATATTAATAAAATGATGGATTTTGCTCATGATTTGTTAGCCGAAAATGGTTACAAACCTTACTATATGTACAGGCAAAAAAATCAACTTGGCGGGCTTGAAAATGTAGGCTATTTTAGAGATGATTTTGTTTGTAAATTCAACATTGACAGCATGGAAGAAACAAACACTGTTATTGGAGTGGGTGCAGGAGCAATGAGCAAAAGAGTTTTTAATCTTGAAAATAGAATTGAAAGACAACACAATGTAAAATTTATTAATGATTATTGCGACAGAATAGATTCTATTATTGAAGAAAAAAGAAAATTTTATAAATAAATTAAAAATTCGACACAAGTTTTTTCTAAAAATAGTTTACATTTTTGTAATGTTGTGCTATAATCTATTTCAGTCGATGCCTTAATCGCAGTTATCTTGAGACCTTCTGACGGATTGCTTCGGTTTTGGAAATAAAAATTAAATGGGAGGAAATTATGGAAAAGAAAGAAATTATTGATTCATTCAAACTTTCAGAAAACGACACAGGCTCTGTTCAAGTTCAACTTGCTCTTTTAACTGCAAGAATCAACCATTTGAACGAACATTTGAAGAAAAACCCAAAAGATAACCATTCAAGACGTGGTCTTCTTCAAATGGTAGGTAAAAGAAAAGGCTTTATGTTGTATTTGAAAAATAAAGATATTGATGCTTACAGAGAATTAATCAAAAAACTCAATATCCGTGATATTAAATAATTAAAGAAAAAGGGGGTTAGAATTTTTTCGCCCCTTTTATTAATTTCAAGGAGATTAAATAATGAAAAACGATGCAAAAATTTTTAAATTAAACGTTGGCGGAAAAGAAGTTTCATTTGAAACAGGAAGACTTTGCGAACAATCAAATGGATCATGTCTTGTAAGATGTGGTGAAACTGTTATAATGGTAAATGTTACAATGTCAAAAGAACCAAGACCTGGCATTGACTTTTTCCCTCTTGCTGTTGATTATGAAGAAAAAATGTATTCAGTAGGAAAAATTCCTGGTGGATTTAAAAAGAGAGAAGGAAAGCCTTCTGATAAAGCAATTTTAACTTCAAGACTTATTGATAGACCTTTAAGACCTTTGTTCCCAAAAGGATTCTATCATGATGTTTGTGTGGTAGCAACTGCATTATCTGTTGACCCAGACTGCGCTCCAGAACCTCTTGCTATGCTTGGTTCTTCTTTTGCTTTGACAATTTCTGATATTCCATTTATGGGACCAACTGGATCTGTTCAAGTAGGTCTTGTTGATGGTAAATTTATCATAAATCCAAGTAGCGAAGAAAGAGAAAAGTCAGAAATGCATTTGACTGTTGCTGGAACTGATGAGGCTGTTTTAATGGTAGAAGCGGGAGCAAATGAAGTTCCAGAAGAAACAATGCTTGATGCAATAATGTTTGCTCATGAAGAAATAAAGAAAATTGTTGCATTCCAAAAAGAAGTTAAACAACAAATTGGAAAACCTTTATGTCAAAATTTGATTTACGATATTGTTCCTGATGAAATAAATCAGCAAGTTCGTGAATTTGCAAATGAAAAACTTGATTGGGCTCTTGACACTTTCGATAGAGAAGAAAGACAAAAAAGACAAGAACAAGTTGACCAAGAAACAAAAGAACATTTTGCTGAAATTTTTCCAGAAAGCGAAAAGGCAATTGGCGATGTTCTTTACAAAATGACAAAAGAAAAAGTAAGAGCAAAAATTTTAAATAAAGGTGTTCGTCCAGATGGCAGAACTCTTACAGAAATTCGTCCTATTTGGTGTGAAACTGGTATTTTACCAAGAGTTCATGGAAGTGCAATTTTTACTCGTGGACAAACTCAAGTTCTTACTTCTTTAACTTTGGGAACTGTTTCTGATATGCAAAAATTGGATGGGCTTGATGATGAAGAAGTAAATCGTTATGTTCACCATTACAACATGCCTCCATATGCTACAGGGGAAGCAAGAAACTTAAAAAGCCCAGGAAGAAGAGAAATTGGACATGGAGCACTTGCTGAAAGAGCTCTTGAGCCTGTTATTCCAAGTGAGGAAGAATTCCCTTATGCTTTAAGACTTGTAAGTGAAGTTTTATCATCAAATGGTTCTTCTTCAATGGCTTCTGTTTGTGGTTCAACTTTGGCTTTAATGGATGGAGGTGTTCCAATTAAAAGACCAGTTGCTGGTATTGCTATGGGACTTATAAAAGATGAAGAAAGCAAAAAAGTTGCAGTTCTTTCTGATATTCAAGGTCTTGAAGATTTCCTTGGCGATATGGACTTTAAAGTTACAGGAACAGAAAAAGGTGTTACTGCAATTCAAATGGATATAAAAATCAAAGGTATTGATAGAGATATTTTGACAACAGCATTAAAACAAGCTAGAGAAGGCAGAATGTTTATTATGCAAAAACTTCTTGAAGAAATCAGAGAACCAAGAAAAGAACTTTCAAAATATGCTCCTAAGATTATATCATTTACAATTAACCCTGACAAAATCAAAGATGTAATTGGATCTGGCGGAAAAACAATCAACAAGATTATTGATGAAACAGGTGTAAAAATTGACATTGATGATGATGGAAAAGTATTCATAGCTACAGAAGATTTGGCTATGGCTGAAAGAGCAAAAGAAATCATTTTAGGCATTGTAGAAGAAGTTGAAGTTGGAAATGTTTATGATGCAAAAGTTGTAAGAATTACAAATTTTGGTGCATTTGTTGAATTTGCTGGAAACAAAGAAGGTATGGTTCATATTTCTAAACTTTCAAAAAAGAGAGTTGAAAAAATTGAAGATGTTGTAAAAGTTGGAGATTCAATCGAAGTAGAAGTTATTAAGATTGATGACAAAGGAAGAATCGACCTTAAAAGAATTGAAAAATAAAAAAGGCTAGTTTAGCCTTTTTTATTTTGCTTAAAAATTTTGTTTCGAATATTTTTTAAAGCATAAAGTAAATGTTGAATTTCGCTGAAAGTGTTAAAATATGAAAGACTTACTCTCACAGCGCCTTGATCAAGTGTTTTAAGTGCCTTATGTTTTAATGGCGCGCAGTGGTATCCACCACGAACACAAATGTTGTATCTTTCATTTAAAATTGTGGCAATTTGATTTGAATCATAATCATCAATGTTAAAGGCGATAACTCCAGTTGAATTTTCAGGTTGAGTATACACTTTAAAATCTAATTTGTTAAGTTCAAAATTTAAATAAGTTGAAAGATCATCAAGTTTGTATTTTATATCTTCAAAATTGTTTTCAACAAAATTTAAACCAGCGTTTAATCCCATAATTAAAGGGGTGCTTACAGTTCCGCTTTCTAGTCTTTCAGGCAAATTTTCAGGCTGAAATAACTCTAAAGAATTTGTTCCTGTTCCGCCATAAATAAGCGGAACTATTTTTTTATCAGTATTGATTAACAATGCTCCAATTGATTGTGGAGCATAAAAACCTTTGTGTCCGGCAAAAGCTAACAGATTTATATTTTGTTTTTCCATGTCTATTTTTTCATGACCACAACTTTGTGCACAATCCAATAAAAACAATATATTTTTTTCTTTGCAAAATTTTCCAATACCTTCAATTTCGGCTTTTGCTCCATTTACATTTGAAATATGGTTGCATATTATCATTGATGTATTATTTTTCACATAAGGCAAAAAATCTTCTATTGTTATGCCGATTGGATTATGCTGATATGCGATATCATATTCTATTATTCCATCTTGTTTAAGTTTTTCTAGAGGTCTTAAAACAGAATTGTGTTCATTTTCACTGGCAATAATATGACAACCTTTTTTTGCGAACCCAAATATAGCAGTGTTTAAGGCAGAAGTGCAATTGTAAGTAAAAATAACATTTTGGGGATTGCTTAATCCAAAATGATTTGCAATATTTTCTCTTGTTTTTTCTACCATTAGTGCACTTTTAATACTTGCATTATGACCGCTTCGTCCAGGATTTGCGCAATAGTGAAGCAAACTATCATTTACAGCGTTTATTACTTGCTTGGGTTTAACAAAAGTTGAGGCGCTGTTATCTAAATAAATCATTGTAAACTTTCCTTTCTATTTACAATATAGTGAAAATGTAGGGAATGTGTGATAAAAGGAAGTAAATTGGAATGAATATTATTGCGATATTTAGTTCTAGAAACGAAACTTTGTATTTTTCTCAATTATTGAAAAGTAATGGTATTTTTTGCCAAATAGTAAATACCCCAAAAGAGGCGGGTAGAGCATGTGGCATTTCTGTCAAATTTGCCTATAGTGCTTTACAGGTTGCAAAAAATTTATTAGCAACAAAACCTTTTAGAGCATTTGTAGGATTTTTTAAATATAGCCAATTTCAAGGAAGAAATTCGCTCGAAAAAATTTGAAGCTCTTTTTTAAATAAAAAGTATATAAGTTATTTATGTTCATAAAATAAGAATGTGAAAACAATGTTGTCAATCTTTTCATTATTAATTGTTGCGATAATGCTTACTTTTTGTTTGCATTGTTTTTATAGTTATTTTTATCCTATGAAATATAAAGAAGAAATTGAAATGCTGGGGCAAGAATATGATGTTAAAAGTGCGTTGATTGCTTCAGTTGTAAACAGTGAAAGTGGCTTTAATGAAAGTGCTCAATCGAGTAAAGGGGCTTGTGGCATAATGCAAATAATGCCAACAACTGCGGAGTGGGTTGCTTCAAAAATAGGAAAAGAATACAGTCAAGAAAAACTTTTTGATGTAAAATATAATTTGGAAATAGGGACTTACTATCTTTCATATTTAATAAAATATTTTAATGATGAAAAATTGGCTATATGTGCATATAATGCTGGGCAAGGTAATGTTTCAAATTGGCTTAAAAATGAAGAATATTCTAGCGATGGGAAGTCGCTTTTTAAAATTCCGTTTAAAGAAACAGAAGATTATTTAAATAAAGTTTATAAAAATTATAATTATTATTTAAGAAAATATAAAAGTTGATTGCAAGATATGTTAAACATAAAAGTTTTGTTTGACATATCTTTCTTTTTATGATAAATTAAGACATGAAGAAAATTTTTGTTTTACATAAAATTTTAAAAAAATAAAGGAGAAAAAATGGAACAAAATTTATCAAATGAAGTTGACATTAGAAAGGACAAAATATCTAAATTAATTGAAATGGGAGAAATTCCATACAAAGCCAAATTTGAAAGAACTTGCACTATAAAAGAGGCAAGAGAAAAGGTCGGCGAAAGGGTTAAAATTGCTGGAAGAATTATATTTAAAAGAGTAATGGGTAAATTTGGTTTTATTCAAATTCGAGATATTGATGCAAAAATTCAAGTGTCTGTTGGAAGAAATGAACTTAGTGAAGAAGATTATGACTTCTATAAAAAAATGATTGATATTGCTGATTTTGTAGGGGTTGAAGGTGAAGTTTATTTGACTCAAACAGGGGAAGTAACTGTTAAATGCGAAAAGATTACATTGCTTTCAAAAACGTTGAGACCACTCCCAGAAAAATTTCATGGTCTTACTGACACTGAAACAAAATATAGACAAAGATACCTTGATCTTGTTATGAACGAAGACACAAGAAAGATTATGCTTACAAGAAGCAAAATTGTTTCTTTTGTAAGAAGATATCTTGAAGATAATGGTTTTATTGAAGTTGAAACTCCTGTATTGCAAAGAAGTGTAAGTGGTGCTAGTGCAAAGCCTTTCTTTACTCATCACAATGCACTCGATATTGAATGTAACTTGAGAATTGCAACAGAAACATGGTTAAAACAATGTATTGGGGCTGGTTTTGATAGAGTTTTTGAACTTGGAAAAGATTTTAGAAATGAAGGTATGGACCCAACACACTTGCAAGAGTTTACTCAAGTTGAATGGTATGCTTCATACTGGGATTTTGAAGATAATATCAAATTTTTCAAAGGCATGATTCCAAAACTTTTAAATGAATGTTTAGGAACAACAAAAATTTCTTATCAAGGTCAAGAAATCGATTTCGCAGGAGAATGGCCAAGAATAAATTATGTTGAAAGAATGAAAGAAATTTTAGGGTTTGACTTTTTAAATGAAACTGATGTTGATGCATTTAAACAAAAAGTAGTAGATAAAGGGCTTTTCTCATTTGCAGAACTTGAAGAATGTAAAACAATAAGAACTCTTGTAGATTATATTTACAAAAGAAAAATAAGAGCTGAAATTGTAAATCCAACAATTTTATACAACTACCCAGCAGTTTTAATACCACTTGCAAGAAGAAACGATAAAGACAACAGGATAATTGACGTGTTCCAGGTGGTTGCAGGTGGTGCAGAACTTGTAAAAGCATATTCAGAACTTGTTGATCCAATGTTGCAAAGAAAAAATTTGGAAGAACAACTTCTTGAAAAAGCACAAGGCGATGATGAAACTATGGATGTTGATGAAGATTTCTTGCTTGCTATGGAACATGGTATGCCTCCAATTTCTGGTTTGGGATTTGGTATAGACAGATTTGTGCAATTTATTTTTGATTTGCCTAATATAAGAGATTCAATTTTGTTCCCTCTTATGAAATAGGGGCTGTTATGCTTATTGCCGAAAAGATAAAAACTGGACTTGATAAATTGTTTCCAAATCCAAGATGCGAACTAAAATATAAAACTGCATATCAACTATTGGTTGCCGTGATTTTGTCAGCGCAATGCACAGATAAAAGGGTTAATATTGTTACCGAAAAATTGTTTGAAAAATATGATGCACCTGAGAAAATTTTGTCTTTAACGCAAGAACAACTTGAAGATAAAATTCGTTCATGTGGCTTTTATCATAATAAAGCAAAAAACATTTTGTCAATGACGAAAGATTTGATTGAAAAATTTAATGGTGAAGTTCCTAGCGATGAAAAAGATTTGCAAAGCTTGGCGGGTGTTGGTAGAAAAACTGCAAATGTAGTTATCGGTGAGTTTTTTAAAGGCCAAGCAATTGCTGTTGATACTCATGTTTTAAGGGTATCAAATAGGTTGGGGTTAGTCAAAACTGAAAATCCATTAAAATGCGAAATACAATTAAATAAGATTTTCGATAAAAAAGATTGGGCGACTTTGCATTTACAAATGGTTTTGTTTGGAAGATATATTTGTAAAAGTCAAAAACCGATATGTGAAAATTGTCCATTTTTTGAAATTTGTGTAAGTGATAAAAAACATAAATAAGTGCATACTACCACAAAATATAGTATTATGCAAAACATAATAAATACAAATTAAAGGTAAGCGATTAAAAAAGAGGTAAACTTATGTTTTTAGATAGAGTAAAAATATCAATAAAAGCAGGTAATGGCGGAAAAGGTTCCACCTCTTTTTTGCGTAATGCTCAAACAGCAAATGGTGGCCCAGACGGTGGCGAAGGTGGAAAAGGTGGAGATATTATTTTTGAAGCAACTTCAAACTTAAATACTCTTTACAATTTTCAGTTTAAGAAAAAGTTTGTCGCTCAAAATGGTGAAGATGGCTCTAAAAAATTACAGACAGGGGCAAATGGTAAAGATGAAGTCATTATGGTTCCATGTGGCACAGTTTTAATTGATGCACAGACAAACAAAATTATTGCCGATTTGCATGAAAATGGCGCAAGGTTTATTGCGCTAAAAGGTGGCAAAGGTGGTCATGGAAATGCTTATTATAAATCTTCCATTAAACAAGCTCCACATTATTCACAAACGGGCGAAACCACAGTTCAAAAAGAAGTGATTTTGGAACTAAAAACTATTGCAGATGTCGGTCTTGTAGGCTTCCCAAATGCTGGAAAATCGACCTTACTTTCTTGTATTTCAAATGCAAATCCTAAGATTGCAAATTATCCATTTACAACTTTATATCCAAATTTAGGAGTATGCCAAGTAAAAGGTCAAACTTTTGTTGTTGCAGATATTCCTGGACTTATTGAGGGGGCAAGTGAAGGACAAGGTCTTGGGCATTACTTTTTAAAACATGTTGAAAGAGTAAGATTGATATTGCATTTGGTTGACATCTCTGAAAGTGATGGTCGTGATTTTATTGAAGATTACAAAGTAATAAATCAAGAACTTGAAAATTACAGTAAAGAACTTGGTAAAACTCCGCAAATTGCTGTTTTATCAAAAATTGATTTAATTGATGAAGAAACTCTGAAAGAAAGAGAAGAGAGATTTAAAAAAGAAATTAATGTAAGTTATATCAAAATTTCAGGTGCGACAATGCAAGGAATTGAAGAATTGAAACTTGTAACTATTGAAAAACTTTCAAAAACGCCTAAAAAGAGTGCTATTGAAATTGAAGAAAACGACTTTGATACAAGAGATGTTTCTTCTATCAACATTTATAGAATTGATAATGGAACTTTTGTTGTTGAAGGTGGAAGAATTGATAATTTTACAAGAGGGGTTGTGCTTTCTGACAATGTTTCTTTTGCTTACTTCCAAAATAGACTAAAAGAAATGGGGATTATTGACATGCTTAAAGAAAAGGGATTAAAAAATGGCGATAGCGTGCAAATAAAAGACATTGTTTTTGAGTATACTGAATAATAAAAGGAGCAATTATGATTGAAAATATATCAACAAAGCAAAGAGCTTATTTAAGAGGTCTTGCAAATGCACTTGATAGTGTTATGCAAATAGGCAAGGAAGGTCTTACAGACAATTCATATGACGCAATCGATGCTCTTTTACAGGCAAGAGAACTTATAAAAATCAAAGTTTTAAAAAATTGTCCACTTTCACCAAAAGAAATTTGCAAAGAAATTTGCAATAAACTCAACGCATTCCCTGTTCAAGTTATAGGTAGTATGGTTGTGGTATATAAATTTAGCACAAAAAAAGATTTTAAGCACATTGAACTTATTTAAAGTTATTGTAAAAATAAAAGCAATAACTTTTTTATTTAATATTGACATTAAATGAAAAATTTGTTACAATAAAATCAATTAATTAAAAAGAAGGAAAATCTATGAGAATAGCAAATGGAATTAAAAAAATTTATGAGTATAAAGAAGGTTTGGCTCGAGTTTTGCTAGATAATGATGAGTGGGCATTTATGGATACCTATGGAAAACTTTTAGAAGGAAGATATAAAAAAGCTGAAAGTTTTAGCGAAGGTTTTGCAGTTGTTCAAAGACAAGATGGAAAATATTCTTTTATTAACAAAGAGGGAAGGCTTTTAGATGGAGAGTATGAATTTGCCAATAGCTACAACGAAGGTTTTTCTGCTGTTCGTTTAAAAGGTGGAAAGTGTGCCTTTGCTGACAAAGAGGGACGATTAATAGAAGTGCCATATGAAACAGTTCGTAATTTTCATGAAGGTTTTGCTGCAGTTAAAATAAGAGAGGGGAAATGGCCTTCTATTAAAGTTAATTATGCTTTTATAGATATTCATGGAAATATTCAAGATGGCAGGTATATTCAAGCTCTTGATTACAGCGAAGGTTTTGCCGCTGTACAAGCTCAAAATAAAAAATGGTATTTTATAAACAAAGAAGGAAATCTTCAAAATGGTGTGTTTGATAATGTTTCTAGTTATCATGAAGGCTTTGCTGCAGTTCAATTAGATGATGGAAAGTGGGGTTTTATAGATAAAAATGGAAATCTTCAAGAAGGGCGATATGAAGCTGTCCACGATTTTCACAACGGACATGCTATTGTAAAATTAGAAAATAATAATTGGGTTATTATTGATAAACAAGGAAAAATACAAGAAGGGAAATTTGAGTATATAGATAATTTTAGTGAAGGTTTTGCTGCAGTAAAACTTGATGAATTTACTTGGGGATACATTGATGAAAATAGCAAACTTCAAGAAGGTAGATTTAAATTTGCTGAAGATTATAAAGAAGGATTTGCAAATGTTAAATTAGAAGATGATCGTTTGACCAGTGTTGATAAGGAAGGAAATTTGTGCTTAAGTAATAATGAATGGGAAGAGTATATAACGGAGAAACAATATATGTATAAATATATACCTTTTCATAAATTTGAAGATGAAGAATTTATTTCCAGAGTTAACAATATCATAAAAGAAAAATTGAAAAAAAGAATAATAGAAGTAGACAATCATACTGAATTAAAATCTGAAACCAATTATGTTAGAGATATAATGAATTTAATAGAAGAAAAAAATACAAAAGTTAAAGAGCAATTGGGAAAATTTTTTAGTAAAATGAAAGAAGAAAGAGAAGAAGATTTGAAAAAAATAAAAAACAATTTTTCGAATGAGATAGATAACTTTTTTGCATAAGGAGATTTTATGGAAAAAGAAGAACTTGAAAAAAATAAAAAACAATTAATTAATTTAATAGAAGATTTTTTTGATAATAATTTTATAAAAAAACATTTAAACGAAAAATAAAAGACTGCACGTTGTGCAGTTTTTATAATTTAGTTAAAAAAAATGATTAATTTAATTATAATTGTTTATAAATGAATAACGCTATTAAAAAAATAAGTATAAGAAAATTTACAAACTAAAAATAAATATTTAAGTAAAGATAAAAAAGTGATTTTTTAATTTTTATAAAAAGATATTTGAAATTTTTTGTTGTTTTTTTGTTGGTTTTAAAAGACATATAAGAGAAAACATTGTTAAAATTGATGCAATTATACAATAGTATAAATTTGTGTTTATTGTGAAACTTATGGCAAGTAAAAAGATTGCTGAAAAAAAGTAAGATTTTGCTTTGCTTTTGCTAAAGGAATAATCTATTATTTCTTTTAATTTTGTTTTGGTAGATTTTTCAATTTTTGTTGGTATGTTTGGGTAAAAATCATATTCTTTAAATAGATATTGATAAGTTGAATATTTGTCAAGAACTAATATCTCAAAATCAAATTGTTTTGTAAAATTTTCTATATCTTTTTCATACGAGTTGCAACAAATCACCAATTTATCTTTTGAATATTTTTTTAATTTTGTAACAATTTTTATAACTTCATCTTTGTTCAATGAT
The DNA here is from genome assembly GCA_944384485.1 of uncultured Clostridia bacterium. GTDB lineage: Bacteria > Bacillota > Clostridia > Christensenellales > UBA1242 > Caccovivens. The sequence goes on along the minus strand of CALWTO010000032.1, from coordinate 13,379 downwards.
TGTATTTTAAGATGCGGATATAAAATTATTTTATTATTTTCTTGTGTAATTATTGTTTGAAAACTTTTGTGGCTTTCAATATTTGAGTTTCTTTGTTTAGCAAGGTTATAAAAAAAATTAAAATCTTGGTTTTTTATAAGAAATTCAAACATTTGTTCTGCCTCTTGTTGCTCTTTTGTTTTTAAGAAAATTTTTGTCTTTTTGTTTTTTTCAAAATTTGAAAGAATAAGCATTAATACTATGGTGAAAAATATTGCTAAACTTATTGTTTTCCACGCAGGAGTTATATAAAATCTTAACCAAATAAAAAATAAACTAAATATTATGCTTGCTTTAATTAACAATTGTAATACCTTTAACATAACTTTCATATATTTTTTATTGACAGAAATTTTAAAATTAGACAAAAAATTTGACAAATTTTTTTTTGTGTACTATATTAGTTAAAGATTAAATTTACAAAGGGGGCTTTGTGGAAACTATAATTCAAAATTTTCATCAATACCTTATAGAACAAAAATGTAAAGATATAGCGATTTTTAAAACAACAATTGATGGGCAAGATTGCAACATAATTGTTGCTTCATTACCAAACGTTATTGAAAATAAAAAACTTGCAGATAAAATTATAAATGATTTTAAACTTGAAGGTTTTCCTGAAGGATACAGCAAAGGAGAATGGATAGTATTTGACTTTAATGATATCATTTTAAATTGTTTTATTCCTAACGTACGAGAAAAGTTTAATCTTGAAAAACTTTGGCAAAAAGAAAAAGTGGAAGGAATAATTAAAGAAGTAGTAGGCAAGAAAAAAGTTAATACTAAAAAGAAAGAAAAAAAATAAAACTGTTTTGCGATTCAAAGCAGTTTTTTATTTTATTATTTGTAAATTTGTCAAAATCTTTTGTTTTTTTCTTTATTTATGTTAAACTATTTCAAAGTGAGAAAAAACAATGATTAAAATTTGCTTTATATGTTCTGGCAATACTTGTCGTTCTATAATGGCTGAGAGATTGACAAAAAAGTACATTAAAGAAAATCAATTAAATGATTTAAAAGTTTTATCTCGAGGATTACAATCAAATGGCGAAAATATTGCAGAAAATGCAAAAAAAGTTTTAAAAAAACATCAAGCACTTTCTTCTAATAGAAAAAGTGTAAAACTTGGAAAAATTGATAAAAATACTTTATATGTTGTTATGAACAACAATATGAAAAAATTTATTAATTCTAGCAAGGTTTTAAGTTTTGAAGATTTAATTGGTGAGCCTATCATTGATCCTTATGGAAAAGATGAAGAAGTTTATGAAAAAACTTTAAATGAGATTGATAAAGGCATTAAGATACTTTTAAATAAAATTGAAGCGGGGAGAAAATTATGATTATTTTAGCAAGTGACCATGCAGGTTATCTTTTAAAGGAAGAAATAAAAAAATTTTTTAACAAAGAAAATATAATTGCTATTGATGTTGGATGCTATTCTAGAGAACAGGTTGATGACTATCCTGATTTTGCCAAAGCAGGAAATATTAAAGTTCTTGAAGATCCTAGAAATGTTGGTATTTATGTTTGTGGTTCAGGAATTGGTATGAGTATGGCTGCTAATCGCAATCCTAAAATAAGAGCGGCTTTATGTAGAAACGAAACGGATGCTTCTCTTGCGCGTATGCACAATGATGCAAATGTTTTATGTTTGGGTGGAAGATTTACAAAACCTAAAAAAGCGATAAAAATAGTTAAAATATTTTTGACTACAGATTTTGAAGGCGGTAGACACGCAAGACGAGTAAAAAAGATGAGTTAAAGGAGTTTTTATGATAAATGTTTTGATTCCTATAACTGAAAATTTACAAGATTATTCAAAAATGATTACATCAATTTCTATGTATAGTGATGTTAATATCATTGTAGGAATAACAGAGAGTTTAAATGAAAAAGTTGTAAAGGAAGATAATGTAAATTATTTTGTTTTTGAAAATGGTGCAAATAAAGAAGAAATTTTAAATGCACTCGGGAAATTTGTTCTAGCGGGTAAAATCTTAATTTTAAGAAAACCTTTGTCTAAAAAGGATTTTGAAAAAGTTATTTTTACAAAAGAAAAAATTGTTGTTCAAAAAATACAACCTAAAAATAGATTTGCGGCTTTCTTCACAAAAATTTGGCATGCAGTAGTAAAATTGTTTTTTGGTGTTGCTTTTTACGAAGGTGATACAAGTGTGATAATGTTTAATGAAGATTTGGCAGATGTATTAATACAGACAGGAAATATTAGTTACAATTCTAGGGTAAATAGATGGAGAGGAATTACTGAGCAAACCATTGATTTAGATGATAAAAATAAGGTTGGTTATCCTGTAGATAAAAAACAAAATTTGATTTATAGTGTTATGGTAGGCATTTTAATTGCTTTTGCAGTTTTGTTTACAACTTTAATTTCTATTTTTGTTAATATAAACTTTATAATTGGATTGTTAATTGTGTGTGTCGATATATTGTGCATATTTACTTCAATTCTTTTGATAATGATGATGATATTTAACAATAAAGTTGGCAAAAAAAATGTAGAACAGGCAAAAATAATTGAAAAGGATTAAGGAGTTTTTATGAAAAAAATTAAAATTGGAATTAATGGCTTTGGTAGAATTGGTAGGCTTGTTTTAAGAGTTTGCACAAACAGAGATGATGTAGAAGTGGTTGCAATTAATGATCCATTTATAGATGCAGAATATGCAAAATATTTATTTACTCATGACACAATTCACGGTGCTTTTAAATGTGATTGTAAAACAGATGGCAATACACTTTTTGTTAATAAACAAGCCATTTCTTTTTACAATGAAAAAGAACCTTCCTTAATACCATGGGGAAAATATTCAGTTGATGTTGTTGTAGAGGCTAGCGGAAAATTTACAAAGTTCGAAGATGCAGTAAAGCATATAGATGCAGGAGCTAAAAAGGTTGTTGTTACAGCTCCCGGTAAAAATATGCCTATGTTTGTAATGGGGGTTAACAATAAAGAATATAAAAAAGATATGCTTGTAGTTTCCAATGCTTCATGTACAACAAATTGTTTGGCTCCACTTGCAAAAGTTATTAATGATAATTTTGGAATTGAAGAAGGTTTAATGTCTACAATCCATTCGGTAACAGCAACGCAACTTACTGTTGATGGACCATCAAAAAAAGATTGGAGAGGGGGGAGAGCAGCATCTTATAATATTATACCATCTTCAACAGGGGCAGCAAAAGCCGTAGGTGAAGTTATACCTCAACTAAAAGGAAAACTCACCGGAATGAGTTATAGAGTCCCAACTCTTGACTCTTCAGTTGTCGATTTGACATGCAAATTAAAAAAAGAAACATCTTATGAAGAAATTGTTAAAGCAATAAAAAAAGCATCTCAAAAAGAAATGAAAGGAATTCTCGGTTATACTGATGATTATGTTGTTTCATCTGATTTTATTGGAGATGAAAGAACTTCAATTTTTGATGTCAATGCAGGAATTATGTTAAGCCCAAAGTTTGTAAAACTTGTTGCATGGTATGATAATGAATGGGGATATTCTAATAAGACTGTTGATTTGTGTGTTTATATCTCAAAAAATTAAGGAGAAGTGATGCTAAATAATAATCTACAAGAAAATAAAAATTCAAAAAAAATTAATTTTAATTCGGTTTTGTCATTTATTGCTTTTATAGGTATTGGCTGCATTGCAATTGCTTTAATTTTAACTTTAGTTTTTGAAAACGATGTAACACTTTCAAATGTTTTTAGAACAATAGGGGAAGTTATTGCATATTTAATTTCAATTTTTCTTGCTTTTTTTTGGGTGAAAACTCACCCGAATAAAGCATGGTTGGTTTGTTATGTAATATTTGTTGTTACAATAGTGGTGTTATACATTTTAAGAGTATTTTAAGGATTTCATATGATTAATTTTATAGTTACCGCAGTATTAGCAATTTTAGTAGCAGTCTTTGGATTGTTAAGAACTGTTTGGACTGGTTTTGCTTATTTTTCATTAGTTGCGCTTGTTGCCATATGTTTGTATTGGCTTTTTGTTTTAATTAAAACATATATTTATGATTTTCATAAAGATATTAATGAAAAGTATAAAATTTATTGTGCTCAAATTGTAAATTCCACAAGTATTAATTTAGAAGATATTGAGAATAATAATGACAAATATTTTGCTGAATTTAAAAAAACTTTAAGAAAAGAGAAAATCTTTGAAATTTTAAAAATGATTTTAGTTGCTACATTGTTAATTACTTGCGTAAGCCTTTTCTTTACTGGTAAATTATTTTAACACATGGCAATTTTGAAAAAAAATTCTATTAAACATGTTTCGACAATAAAGGGAATGGCTAATTCTCTTTTTTATTGTCAAATTAGTTGATAAAATTTTCATTTTGTGATAAACTTTCTTGCAGACAAAAAGGAGAAAAATATGTATACTTACGAAAAAAAAGAAAAACAAGGAATTTTAAAAATTAGAATTTCAAAAGAAAACTGGGAAAAAGCGGTAAACGAAGTTTATGAAAAAACAAAAAGCAAATTTACTGTTCAAGGTTTTAGAAAAGGTAAAGCACCTAAAAAGGTTATAGAACAAACTTATGGTGACACTGTATTTTTTGATGATGCATTTGAAAATGTTATCAATCAAGAATATAACAAGTTTTTGACTGAAAATAAAGAAGTTGTTCCAGCGTCTTATCCAAGAGTTCAAATGGATTCTTTTACAGTTGATTCGGGAATAGAAGCAACATTAACTTTTGACCTTATGCCAGAAATTGTTATTGGTGATTTAAGTAATTTAAAATCTAAAAAACAAGAAGTTAAAGTTGAAGAAAGTCAAATTGAACAAGAACTTAAAATAGAGCAAGAAAAACATGCAAGATTTGTTGAAGAAGACAGTGCTTGCCAAAATGGTGATTTTGCAACAATAGATTTTTCTGGTTCTATAGATGGAGTTAAATTTGATGGTGGAACCGCTGAAGATTATAGATTGGAACTTGGTTCTCATACTTTTATTGAAGGATTTGAAGAACAAGTTGTTGGTATGAAAAAAGGTGAAACAAAAGATATCAATGTTGTTTTCCCTGAAAATTATGGCGCTGAAAATCTTAAGGGAAAACCTGCAGTTTTTAAAGTAACTGTTAAAAAAGTAGAAAAGAAAGTTTTGCCAGAAATAAAAGAAAAATTTGTAGCTGATACTACTGAAATTGAAACTTTAGAAGAATATAAAAAATCAATTAAAGAAAATCTTTTAAAGCAAGAAGAAGAAAAAGCTGAAAGAGATTTTGAAGTGGCATTGATTGATGAAATTGTTGATAGATGTAATGTAGAAATACCTTATTCTATGGTAGAACATGAAGTAAGTCATATGGTAGAAGATTTTGCTCATAGACTTTCTCATCAAGGCATGAAGATGGAAGATTATTTGTCTTACATCGGAAAATCTCTTGAAGAATTTAAGAAAGAAAGAGAAGATGATGCTTCTAAAAATATCAAAACTAGACTTGTTCTTCAAAAAATTATTTCTAAAAATAACATTGTGGCAACAAGTGAAGAACTAGATGCTAAAATTGCTGAATATGCAAGTCAATATGGTATGAATTTAGATGAATTAAAAAAGAATTTATCTCCAAATGATTACGCTTATTTCGAAAACAACATTGTTATGACAAAATTATTGGATTTTATTAAATCTAAAAACAAATAATTTGGCAATAAATTAAATATCTTACTTTTGTATAAATTTAAAAATTTTAGGGGAGGATAATTATGTTGATACCTATGGTTATAGATCAAACAGGAACTTCTGAAAGATCGTATGATATTTATTCACGTTTACTTGAAGATCGCATAATATTTTTAAATGGCGAAATCAACGATGATATTGCAAATATTGTTGTTGCGCAATTAATTTATCTTGAAGGAAAAAACCCAAACAAAGATATTTTCATATATATTAATAGTCCTGGGGGAAGTGTTTCGGCAGGTCTTGCAATTTATGATACTATGAAATATATTAAATGTGATGTTTCGACAATTTGTGTCGGCAGAGCTGCTTCTATGGGAGCATTTCTGCTTGCTGGTGGAACAAAAGGTAAAAGATTTGCTCTTCCAAATAGCGAGATTATGATTCATCAGCCTTTAGGTGGGGCTCAAGGACAAGTTAGCGATATTCAAATTCAAGCAAATCATATTCAATATATCAAAGACAGAATGAATAAAATGCTTAGTGAAAACACAGGAAAACCTCTTGAAATAGTTGAAAAAGATACTGATAGAGATAATTATATGACTGCTCAAGAAGCAAAGGAATATGGATTAATTGATGAAATTTTCTTATCTAGAAAAACAATAAAATAAGGAGCAATAATGGAACAAAATGATTATAAATGTTCTTTTTGTGGCAAAAATCAAAAAGAAGCCAAAAAATTGATTGCAAGTCCAAACGGAGATGCTTACATTTGTGATGAATGTGTTCTTATATGTAAAGACATAATTGCTGAACTAGGGAAAAAATCCTCTTTTGAAAAGATAGAATTGCCTACACCAATTGAGATCAAAAAGGCTCTTGATGACTATGTTATCGGTCAAGATGAAGCAAAAAAAGTTTTGGCAGTTGCTGTTTATAATCACTATAAAAGATTAAATTATAATTTTGCTAAAACTTCAACGGAGAAAGATGATGTTGAACTTGAAAAAAGCAACATTTTAATGGTTGGTCCAACCGGATCTGGAAAAACTCTTCTTGCGAAAACTTTAGCAAAAATTTTAAAAGTTCCTTTTGCAGCTGCTGATGCAACAACTTTGACAGAAGCGGGTTATGTTGGAGATGATGTAGAAAATATTTTATTAAAACTAATTCAAAATGCCGATTATGATATAGAAAAAGCACAGAGAGGCATTATTTACATTGATGAAATTGATAAAATTGCAAAGAAAACGCAAAATGTTTCAATTACACGAGATGTCGCTGGAGAAGGTGTTCAACAAGCCCTTTTAAAGATTATGGAAAGCACTGTAGCATCAGTTCCTCCGCAAGGTGGCAGAAAACATCCTCATCAAGAAATGATTCAAATCGATACAACAAATATCTTATTTATTTGTGGTGGAGCATTTGTTGGCATAGATAAAATTATTGATTCTAGAATAAATGATACATCTCTTGGTTTTAACGCTTCAATTAAAAAAAATAAAAAAAAAGAAAAGGTCAATTATGTTAAAGATATTCAACCAAACGATTTAATAAAATTTGGTCTTATTCCTGAATTTATTGGAAGATTGCCTGTCGTTGTTGGTCTTGACGATTTAACACAAGAAGCATTAGTAAAAATATTGACGGAGCCAAAAAATTCAATTGTAAAACAATACAAACTTATGTTTAAAATGGATGGAGTTGAAATTGAATTTTCACAGGAGGCTGTTAAAGCTATTGCTAAAAAGGCAATGGATTTAAAAACGGGAGCAAGGGGATTGAGAACAAAAAAAAAAACAAAAATGACAAAATTAATGTTTGAAGTTCCAAGCTTTAAGGATGTTAAAAAGGTAATAATAACAGAAAAATTTATTCAGGAAGAAAATGTCGATCCTGAAATAGTAAAAATAGATGATAAAAAAGAAGTGGGTTAAAAAACTCACTTTTTTAACTTTCCTTAAAATTAATGCATATATAAAATTGTTAAGGAGGGAAAATGAGAAGAATTTTTAGTATTTTAGACAATCAAAATCAGTCAAATAGATTTTTAACTATACAAAATACTAGAGAAGATATTATTGGTGAACTTGAAGCCATAATACAATATGAAAATCATTATAATCAAACAAATGAAACCTCTGCAAAAAATACAATTAGGCATATTGCAGATGAAGAAAAAGTGCATGTAGGAGAATTGTTTGGGTTATTATTCTATTTAGATCCTGAAAGCAAAACATTATTTGAAAAAGGGTTAAAAGAATTTAATGAAGAATTTAAATAAGAAACAAATTTTTTGTTTCTTTTTTATTAAATATGGAAAAAATTGTTGACAAACTAAATATAAATAATTATAATTTATAGCGTAACATTTAATAATTTGCGAGCGTGGCGGAATGGCAGACGCGCTTGTTTAAGGGGCAAGTTCGAAAGAGTGTGGGTTCGACTCCCACCGCTCGCACCAAAAAGGTTTTGTGCAAAACAAGCAAAACTTTTTTTTATTATAAAAGCAGAAAAAATTTAAAAGAGTGGGAGTCGAACCCACGGGTTCGTGGGGTCCCCAAAAATGCAAAGCGTTTTAGGGGTAAAGGCTTCCACCGCTCGCACCAAAAAGGTTTTGCAAAACAAGCAAACTTTTTTTATTTTAAAAAATATTAAGGCTTTAATAAAATCAATTTGATTTTCTTTACAAGAATTTTTTGTTGTGCTATAATGATCTAGATAATAAGGAGAACATATGAAAATTGCAGATATTAAGCCTGGAAAAGTTGAAGTGCAAGGATTTATTGAAAATTTACGCGATAAAAAAAATATGCAATTTGTAGTTATTAGAGATTTATCTGGTAAAATACAAATCACTGTTGTTAAAAGCGAAAAACCTGAAATCGCTGAAATTTTTTCTCATGCAACTTTGGAAAGTACTGTCAAAGTTGTGGGGGAAGCAGTTGCAAATGAATTTGTCAAATTGGGAGGAATTGAAATTATTCCTGATCATGTTGAATTGACATCTAAAGCAGACGCATTACCTATAGGACCTGAAAGTTTTATTGATCAAAGGTTAGATTATAGATGGCTTGATTTAAGGCAAGAAAAAAACCAATTGTTGTTTCAAGTCCAAACTACAATGACAAATGCTTTAAGAGAATTTTTACTTAATAAAGATTTTATTGAAATTCACACTCCAAAACTCATTCCAACAGCTAGCGAAAGTGGTTCTGAAGTTTTTGAAGTAAAGTATTTTGATCGTAAAGCATATTTAGCGCAGAGCCCACAATTTTATAAACAAATGGCAATGGCTAGTGGATTTGAAAGAATATTCGAGTGTGGTCCAGTTTTTAGAGCAGAAAAATCGCATACTAAAAAGCATGCTACTGAATTTACTGGCTTTGATATAGAATTTTCTTATATTAACTCTTTTGAAGATGTTATGCAACTAGAAGAAGAAATGCTTACTTATATGCTCCAAAAAATAAAAGAAAAACATGGGGATAGAATTAGAGAAGTTTACGGCGTTGATGTGGTTGTTCCAACACTACCTTTCCCAAAAATGAAGTTACAAGATATTTACAAAGAACTTGAAGAGAGATACAATTTTACAGTTCCGGATGAAGAAAAAGTTGATTTAACAACGGAAGCTGAAAGATTATGTGAACAGCTTGCCAAAGATAAATTTAACCATGAGTTTTTGTTTGTTACTGATTATGGACCTGAAAAGCGTGCGTTCTATCATATGAGAAAAAATGGAATATTACAAGGTTATGACTTGATTTGGAAGGGGATTGAAATTACCAGCGGTGCACAAAGAGAGCATAGATATGAAATCATTAAACAACAAGCAAAAGAGAAAGGCCTCGATAAAGATGTTGAATTCTACCTTGAATTTTTCAAATATGGTATGCCTCCTCATGGTGGATTTGGATTAGGGTTGGATAGAATGATTATGTTGTTATTAAATATTCCAACAATTAAGGAAAGTATGTTTATATTTAGAGGACCAGATAGATTAAACCCATAGGAGATTTTTATGAAAAAGGTTGATATAAAATTATTACACACAAATATAAAAGATTATACTGAAAAGAAAATTACAGTTGCCGGATGGGTGCGTAGTTGCCGTGGTAACGGAAATTTTGGTTTTATTGACTTAAATGATGGTACATCTTTTAAGGGGTTACAAATTGTTTTCAATAAGGACAAAATTTCAAATTTTGAGGCGGTAGAAAAACTTAACACCGGTTCTGCTATAATATGTGATGGTTGTATTGTTTTAACACCAGATAACAAACAACCATTTGAGATGCAAGCGGAAGAAATTGAAATTATAAATGCAACTGATAATGAATATCCTTTGCAAAAGAAAGGGCACAGCATGGAATTTTTGCGTGAAATGGCATATTTAAGACCAAGAACAAATCTTTTTAATGCTGTTTTTCGCGTAAGAAGTGAGGCGGCTTTTGCGTTGCATAAATTTTTTAATGACCAAGGCTTTGTATATTTACAAGCACCTATTTTGACATCATCTGATTGTGAAGGTGCAGGTGAATTGTTTAGAGTTAGCACTCAAGATATTTATGCTGGCAAGAAATTAGATCCAAAAGATGAATTATTTGGAAAGGCAGTATTTCTTTCTCCATCTTGTCAACTTGAAGGAGAAGCATTTGCTCTTTCAATGGGTAAAATTTATACTTTTGGACCTTCTTTTAGAGCTGAAAATAGCAACACTGTAAAACATGCTAATGAATTTTGGCATATTGAACCTGAAATGGCTTTTTATGAATTATTTGATAATATGGACATTATGGAAAAAATGATTAAATATGTTATAAATTATCTTTTTGAAAAGTGTTCAAGTGAATTGCAATTTTTTGATAATTTTGTAGAAAAAGGTTTGATTGCTAAACTAAAAAATGTTTCAGAAAATGAGTTCGCAAGAATTACTTACGATGAAGCGATTGAAAATTTGATGAAGAATAATGACAAATTTGAATTTAAAGCTTATTGGGGATGCGACTTGCAAAGTGAACATGAAAAATATTTAACAAAAGAAGTTTATGGTAAGCCTGTTTTTGTTTACAATTATCCTAAAGAAATTAAAGCTTTTTATATGAAAGTTAACGACGACAATAAAACTGTTAAAGCTACTGATTTGCTAGTTCCTGGAATAGGAGAGCTTTGTGGGGCTAGCGAAAGAGAGGAGCGATATGATGTTTTGTTAAACAGAATACATGAATTAGGTTTAAATGAAAAGGATTACTGGTGGTATTTAAATTTAAGAAAGTTTGGTGGAGTAAAACATAGTGGCTTTGGCATGGGGTTTGATAGATTTGTTATGTATGTAACAGGCATGCAAAATATAAGAGATGTTTTGCCTTTTCCAAGAACTCCAAGAAATTGCGAATTCTAATAAAAACAACTATCACATCCTTGTGATAGTTCAACTTGCAGAGGTGGTCGAGTGGTTTAAGGCGCACGCTTGGAAAGCGTGTGAGGTTAAAAGCCTCCGCAGGTTCGAATCCTGTCTTCTGCGCCATTTATACAATATATGGTGTTATTCAAAACAGAAAACATACCAAATAAAAAAAAGATGCACAATCGTGCATCTTTTTTATTCATTCTCCATTTCGTAATGAGAACCTTCATGTTGAGTGGCAGGAAATCTTTGTCCTTTTTCAAGATGTGTAGAGCCACCGCATTTTCCATTTTTATCGTAACATGCATAGTTTGCAGTTTTTGGTGCTTGTTCACCAGGTTTATATTGTTTCATTTTTACCTCCCGCTATTATAATGTGTAAAATTTGATAATATATACAATTTAATTAAAAAAATATTGTATTTTTTTGGGAATTGAGTATTGACATTTTTTACATTTTGAAGTATAATAAAATCATCAAAAATACAAAGGAGAAAGATATGGATAAAGAAACAAAATTTAAGGAAAACAAATGGAAAGAATACATTAAAACAGTTGCAGATAAGCAAGAATTGACAATTGAAGAAATTGTAAAGGCAAATTTAATTTTGTCAAAAACTATGCAACAAAATAATAGATTGAAAGAAGGGCTAACAGAAGAAGGAAAAAAACGTTGGGCTAAATTTGAGAAGTTATACAAAAAAGTAGAAAAAATGTTTAATAATTCTTTAGCATTTGGTTTTGTAGAAGAAGCAATTGCTCTTTTGGGAGATTTTGTAGACAGTGACACAATGAAATTCAAACCTATGGAATTAACTGAAGCTCAAGAAAAAACAATTGATAAATTAATGAGCAAATATGAGAAAATCAAAGATAAGGCAAATCCTCAACTTGGTGCAAAGGGTGAAGAGATTTATTATTCTAACACAGAACCAGAAATGATATAACAAAAAGGATGATTAATCATCCTTTTTTATTTGTAATTTTTATTTTTGTATTGTATAATTATTTAAGGAGAAAGGACGATGTGCATTTTTTGTGACATTATAAATAAAAAAATACCATGTTATAAAATTTATGAAGATGATAATTGCTTGGCTTTTTTAGATATATCTAATGACGCTAATGGACATACATTGGTTATTCCTAAAAAACATTATGAAAACATTTTGGATGTTGAACAAGAAACATTAAATCATGTTATAAATTGTGTGAAAAAAATTGCAAAACATTATGTTGACAATTGTGGTGCAAAAGGTGTTAATATTTTAAATGCCAACGGCAAAGATGCTGAACAAACTGTTTTTCATTTACATTTTCATATTCTGCCTAGATTTGAAAATGATGGTTTTTCTGCATTTCCAAAGCTTGACAAAAATAAACAAACTTTAGAAGAATTGCAAAATAAATTAAAATTAAATTAAAGGGAATATTGTGAAAAATATAATTTTGTATACTGATGGAGCATGTTCTGGCAATCCTGGTAAGGGTGGCTGGGGAGCAATTTTAAAATATAATGATCACGAAAAGGTTTTGTCTGGAGGAGAAGAGTCTACAACAAACAACCGGATGGAATTAACCGCTGTAATAAAAGGCCTTGAAGCATTGAAAGAGTCTTGCGATGTTCAAATTTACAGCGATTCGGCTTATGTTGTCAATTCTTTCTTGCAGAATTGGATAACTGCTTGGCAAAAAAATAATTGGAAAACATCAAGTAAAAAAGATGTTTTAAATGTGGATTTATGGAAAAAACTTGTTGAACTTACTCACAAACATTCTGTTCAATGGTTTAAGGTTAAAGGTCATGCTGATAACGAATTGAATAATAGGTGTGACAAACTTGCTAGGGCGGAAATAGAAAAGTTTAATAAAAGCACAACATGATAGTTGTGCTTTTTTAATCAATATTTATAAGTTTTTCGTAAATCATTTCATAAATTGCAGGGGCGTTTGCTTTCCATTTATGAATTGCTTCGTTTGCGGATTGTCTTGAAGGTGCTTTAAGACGCAATTCAAACATTGGTGAAGTTATTAAAGGTTCATAAATTTTTAAAACAATATTGTAAGAGCCGTCTTCATTTTTAGTATAAGTTGAAGTGTATTCTTGCGAGGATTTTAAATTTAATTTTTTTGTTTGACGATATGAAGAAATTTCGTAGGGAAGAGGCAATGGGATTCTTCTATATAGATGAGTAGGGCATTCTCTTCCTTTATAAAAAAAAAAAAAAAGTTTTTTGTTTTCGTCATCGCTACTTAATTTA
>CALWTO010000031.1 GCA_944384485.1 uncultured Clostridia bacterium | reverse complement strand
CGCCATTTCTAAATAAGGAAAAACCAACATTTTTATATTCAAATCCTGTTTCACTATAATGTTCAAACGCTTCAAGAAAATCGTCTAAATCGGGTTTCATAGGTTTATTTTCTTTATATAATTTTTTCGCTTTATTTAATGAGATTAGGTTTGGATAAACAACTCTGTTTTTAAATTTATGTGCGTATTTATCCAATTTCCAACCACAGTTTTCACACTCACCATTTCCATATTGGTCTTTTAAACAATTTGCTTTACACACAGGGCATTTTGTTTTGTATTTTCTTTTAAATGGGCCGTCCCTTCCACAAACTGGGCAAGTGCCGTTGTATGATTCAATTGTTACATAATGTCCGCAGTCGCATTTATAGTTTGCCATTGAAAATCTTTGAGTTGGTTTTTCTGTAAGACTTTCTATTACACTAAAAATTTGTTCAAGATTTTTAAAGTCGGCATAGATAATAAATTTTGTATCTTTTGATTTTTCGATATTGTTTTTTGTTTCTTTTAAATCTTCAGAGTTATAAAGTTCTTGTTGATAATTATAACCATATATAAGATATTTGAGATTTGCAAAAACTTCCAAATTAAGAGATAAAATCTCTTCTTTGTTTGGATAAAGTTTGATATAGCCAATATAGTTTTTGTTCGTATAGACATCAAAAAAAGTCTCTGTTTTTATTCCTTTCAGTTTAAAGCGAAAAAGTGGAATTGGGTATAATTCGTTTGTAGATTGATTGCCAATTTTGATTCTGTGCCCATAATGAAAATCTAATGCATGGTCAACACAATTCTTGCTTAGGAATTTTGTCATCTTATCAACATTTTTAAATACAGGTTCATATATATTGTTTAAATTTTTGACTGTTCTTTTCATAATTAAATTATATCATATTTTTTCCGCACAAACAAACATTTTTAGTTCTTATAAATAGCAAGGATTTTCAACTTTATTCCAAATATCTCGGACATATTCATTGTCTATCTTTGCGTTTTTGATAAAATCTTCCTTGTCTTTGAAATATGCAACTTCATCATCGTTTGGTCCCCAACCCATTTCAATTCCATTGTCGCCATGTCTAAATAGACAGAACATTAGGTTTTTATATTCAAATCCTGTTTCGCCATAAAACTCGAATGCTTCAAGAAAGTCATTTAAGTCAGGCTTTATAAGCCTATTTTCTTTATATAATTTTTTTGCTTTGTTTAGTGAAACTAAGTTGGGGAAAATTACCATATTCTCGTTAATTTCTCCAAGTCTATTGTTATACCAGCCACAATAAGGACATTCCCCATTTCCTGTTTTGCTAGCAAGTAGAGTTTTTCCACAAACATTGCATTTTTTTTCAAATATTTTATCATATGGATTGTATTTCATAATTGTCTCCTTTTAACAATAATGTATATTTGTTTTTTCTCCGTTTGGACCTATGTATTCAGGCCTAGGTGGATGTACTTTATCTTTTAACCAATCCCAATAATGGTCATGAGGAAAGGTGTGATTATGATGAGAGTCGTTGTGTTTCCAATCTCTATCCCAAATAGCTGTACCATCAGAATCATACCATCGCTGTTGTAATAATTCTCCAGTTTTTTCATCATAATAATCCGTTCTAGAATTTGGAGGACAACCTTCAATGTCTGGTATATTCTTTCCAAAAGGTCCATATATAGGGGGATTAATTCCGCCACTTGGTTTACACATTCCCATTATAGCACCTCCTGAGGCAAAATTTCAAAGTATTTTGAGATTGTTTCTCCACCTATGCCAATAAGTTTGAATTTTAAGTATTTACCGATTAAGTTTTTTACTTTCAGTTCAGTTGTGAATAGACCAGCGGTATTATAGTTTGTTTTTATTTTTTTCTCATCTAAATACCATTCAATCCTGTCAGCAAATAATGCTTTGATTTGAATAATGCCTTGATAATTGTCAACATCAATAGAAACAATTTTCGGAGAGCCTATCAAGTTTTCATTTCTTTTTATTTCAAACAAATTTTTCATGTCATCAAATGACAGTTTGTCCCACTCCACACTTTCATACGGATTTTTTATTAGGGGAATATTGTTTTGCTTTATTTCTATTCCGTTTTCGCCAAATTTTTCTAAATCAGCAACTATCTTCCAGCGATAAACTGAATTCCTTTCATTGTATTCAAATAAAGACTTGTTGAGATGACTTGCAAATTCCATTTCCGAGCAACTATTAACTTTCATAAAATGCTCTTGTGCTTTTTCGCCATAGCCAAGTCTAACAGAGTTTTTAAAATGTTTAACTCCATGACACTTTGAACAAATCGCAACAATCTGTTTCAAAGTTTGTGTTTTCTTTTCAATATCAAATTCCCATTCTTCGTGGACATCAAGGTTGTTTGTTTCAAAGCCACAAATTTCGCACTTTCCATTTGCTCTTTTAAGTGCAAATTCGCGGAGTTTATCCCAATCTTTTTTAGGCAGTGTTTTGCTAAAATCGTTGTTCCAAGCGCCTTTTGGGAGCATATTTATAGTTAATTTTAAATCTTCCATAATTTGCTCCTATATTTCTGGATAAAGTTCGCCAGCAAAATATTTTCTAGTAAACTCACTTAGTCCAATCTTTTTGATAAGTTCTTCTCGGTTATATGGGTCGATTGCTTTTATATTTCCTTTCATTTCTTCAAAAGGTGTCCCATAGCAAATAATTGCACTTGGCTTGATTTTTTCCATCATAATTTCATAGCCTTCCATAAAACCTTTTTTATTATCTTCCCTTGTGTATGTTGAAACTGCAACTACTGCCCCTTCTTCGACGCCATCACAAAAGAAATCAAAGCAATCATATGAACCCCACGAAATTGTTGGAATTACAAGAATACCTTGTTTTTGCCAAAAAGCACCACACCATCGATTTTTGAAAACACTATCAATTTGTCTAGCAAGTGGCATATCCTTATATGTGCTAAACTCAGGGGTAAGCAAAGCATAGTATTGGTCTAGTTTTTCAAGCGATTGTTCAGGTTTTTCATAGACTATTTCAAAATTCCAATCATAAGTGAAGAAGTGAATTGTTTTATTTTTGTTTTCTTCATCATCATTTTTTGTTTTTAAATAACTTAATAATTCTATTTTATCTAAGTCAATATTCTGTTTCTTGATTAGTGGCATTCCATATTTTCCACTTTTTACAAATTCATTTCTTACAAGTTTTTGTTTCTTTTTTCGCTTTTCTTCTTCATAATCAGTCGTATTTTCTGTATTAGAAAAAAGCGAATTTAATTGTTCATTATTTATCATTTTAATTCTCCTTTTATTTTAATTTCCTTAAAACAAAAAGAGATTAACATTGAAATTTTGCGTTTTCAATGTTTTGTGACATCTTTTTTAATTTTGTTATATAAAAAATTTTTGTTTAATAAAATACAATATGAAAGTTTTGACATTGAGAAAGCGGACAATTTTAATTGCCCTATGCATTATTTTGTGCGTGGCGGGAGTGGTGATTTATTTCACTGCCATTCGTCCAACCTTCCAGCCCAAACCACAATACACTATTGTCATTGACGCGGGGCACGGTGGTAGAGATGGTGGTGCAATCGGTAAAGAAACAGGAATAACCGAAAGCCAATTGAATCTTGATTATGCATTGACATTAAAAGATATGTGTGAAGAGTTTGGTTTTGATGTTGTGCTAACAAGAAGTACTATGGATGGACTATATGATGAAAATGCTTCAAACAAAAAGAAAAGCGAAATGGAAAAAAGAAAAGATATAATAAACAACAGCAATGCCGATATTATGATAAGTTTGCATATGAATTCCTTTCCATTGACTTCAGCAGAAGGAGCTCAAGTTTTTTATGCAAATGGCTCTGGGCAAGGGATGACGCTTGCGAAAGATGTTCAAACTTCTATTTGCAAAAGTTTTGAAAATGCAAGAAGTTATGTGACAGTTGGTGATTATTTTGTTCTCAATTATTCAAATATTCCGTCCGTATTAGTTGAATGTGGTTTTCTTTCAAACCCAAATGAAGAAAGGCTTTTACAACAGAAAGATTATAGAGAAAATTTTTGCTACTCAATTCTTGCCGGTATAATAAATTATTTTGAGATGTAGAAAGATTGTTTTACTTTACTTTTTTTATTGATTTTGATAATCTTAATCAAAGGAGTAAAACTTTATGCTTATTGTTATGTCAGGTGTTTCAGGAAGTGGAAAAAATACAGTCATAGAAAAACTTATGTCACTTTGTGATGATTTTAAAATTTTTCAATCTGCAACTACAAGAAAGCCAAGGGCAAATGAAGAAGAAAAAGGCGTATATATTTTTTTGACTAAAGAGCAATTTGAAAATAAAATTAAAGAAGGAGAATTTTTTGAATTTGAAAAAGTACATGAAAATTTTTATGGGATTTTAAAAAGCGAACTTGATCTTGTAAGAAAAAACACTCAATACAACTACATTCGAGATATAGATGTAAATGGTAATTTGAAATTAAGAAAATATTTTTCAAAGGAAGAAATACTGTCTATATTTTTAGATGCGCCAGATGAGATACTTAAAGAAAGATTAAAAACTCGAGGAGAGAGCGAGGAGAGTCTAAATTTAAGGCTTTCAAGAGCAGAATTTGAAAGAAGTCACAAGAAAGAGTATGATTTAATTATTGAAAATATTAATTTAGATAAAACTATAAAAACAATATTAGAAGAAATAAAAAAAAGAAAATTTGGTTGAGCAAATTCGACAAGTTGTGACATAGAGTTAAATATTTCGCCTATGTCATTTTTTTATAACAATTTATAATATTTTTATGGAGTTGTTATGAAAACAAAAGTTTTTTATTTTGCTGAATTTCTTGCCTTTATCGTATTGTTTTTTATTTTGGATTTAGCTTCAATAAATGGAAAAATTTTTCCATTTGCTTTTCCAATGCTTTTTGCTCTTGCATGGGCTAATCAAAAAGTATGGTTGCTTGCTCCCGCTTATATAATAAGTGGACTTTGCACTTCTTTTACTGCTACAAATGCGATTTGCCTTGTTGTTACAGTTTTTGCATTAGCCCTTCCTTACTACATACATGTAATGTGTAAAAAGCGTATGAAAAAGTGGGAGTTATTTTCATATTGCATTATTGGTCAAGTTGCCACAATATCTTTCCAGATTTTAAACAATTTAAGCATATACATAATAATTTTAAATATCGTTATAGGATTATTATTTTTATACTGTGCCATTTCTATTTTTGAGCCTTTGCTTTTGCGTGGAACCGCATTTAAGTTTTCTAATTTCGAATTGATTTGTGCGGGAGTTATTTTAGTTGCTTTTGCTAGTGGACTTAACAACTTTAATATACAAAATTTTTCCTTTTTTAAATTGTTTGCATCATTTGTAATTTTAATTTTTATTAATATTTCATCAATAAAATTATCGATGATTGTTGCTTCATTGTTTGGGCTTGGCAGTTTGCTTGCTTCGAACAATCCCGTATATTTTGTACCGATTATTTTATGGTGTCTTTTTGCTGGAGCGTTTACAACAAAACAAAAGATTTTTTCAGCAATCGGGATGATAATCGCAGAAAGTATAAGTGGATTTTATTTTAAACTTTACTATACTTTTGGAATAATCGAAATGTTGCCAGTGATTATTTCATGTTTTGCATTTGTAATAATTCCATCAAAATGGTTTAAAGAACTTGCTGTTTTGTTTAACACATCGAATCAGAGATTGGCTGTTAAAAATTTGATAAACAGGAATAGAGAAATATTATATAGAAGACTTGATAATTTGAGTGAAGTTTTTTTCGAAATGAATTCAGTTTTTAAAAAACTTATTAAATCACAGATGTCGCCTGAACAAGTCAAAGAAATGTTATACAATGAAATTAAAAATTCAATTTGCAAAAATTGTCCAGAACAGAAACATTGTCATCGAACATTTAGCAATGATACAAAAAAAGTTTTTGAAGATTTAATAACTATTGCGCTAGAAAAAAATCGCATAACACTACTTGACATTCCAAGTTATCTTTCTTCTAGATGCGGAAAAGCAAACATGCTTATAAGCGAAATAAACACGCTAACAAGTCAATATAAAAATTATAGTCAACTTGTTGGCAATGTAGATACAAGCAAACTTTTAATTTCTGATCAACTTTCTGGAGTGGCTGGGCTTATGAAAGAACTTGCAGGAGAGGTTAAACCTGTTTTATCTTTTGACAATGGTAAGGAAAATAAAATTATAGATGAACTCGCATTTAATAATATTGCTTGCGTAGATGCAGTAGTGTATGATAAAGATGCTAGGACCATGATTGCTTCGCTTATTGTGCGTGATGAAGATATAGCAAAAACAAGATTGCAAGGAGTTGTTTCGAAGGTATGCGGAAATAAAATGGCTATTAGCGAAACTTATCCGTCATCAAAAGCAGGTCTGACGACTGTTAATTTAAAAACCGCACCAAGATTTGATTGTATTTTTGGTGTTGCAAGTCAAAATAAATCTGGTTCTTCACAATCTGGAGATTGTCACAGCATTGAAAGACTTGATGGTGATAAGTTTATGTTTGCTATTTGCGATGGAATGGGTTCTGGGCAAGAAGCGAGAGAAAAATCAGAAACAGCAATTGGACTAGTTGAAAACTTTTACAAGGCGGGATTTGATAATGAAATAATTTTATCTTCAGTTAATAAATTATTAAATTTAGAAAAAGATGAAATGTTTTCAACAATAGACATTTGTGTTGTTGATTTGAAAAGCGGCATCGCTGATTTTGTAAAAATGGGAGCAACTTCATCTTTTATAAGAAAAGAAGATGGGTGCCAAATAGTAGAAAGCGGAGCGTTGCCTATTGGCGTTTTGCAAGATGCTTCTCCGCTTATAAACAAAATTGTTTTGTCAGAAAAAGACTTTATTATAATTTCAAGTGATGGGATTAATGATGCTTTTGGAAGCGACAAAGATTACAAAGATTTTATCTTGACAATAAAAACAACAAATCCACAAGAATTTGCCGAAGAAATTCTAGAAAAAGCTCTTGCAAATAATAATGGTTATGCGGTCGACGACATGACTTGTTTGGTAGTCAAAATTATGTAAGAAAATAAAAATGGCAATTTTTTTGCCATTTTTTATTGATTTTCAAGCATAAAACGATTAAAAAACAATTATTTTAAAAAATTGTATTGCACTTATAACATTTTTGCGTTATAATTAAAAAAGTTTTTAGGAGATCAAAATGTTTGAGAGCGTGGAACAATTTATCAAAAAGACAAAAATGATTAAAAGTGGAGAAGTCATTGGTGTAGGCTTTAGTGGAGGAAGCGACTCCATGGCTTTGTTACATTATTTAGCCAAAAAGCAGGAAGATTTAGATATTGAAGTAGTAGCAATTCATATTGACCATGGCATTAGAGAAAATAGTTATAAAGACGCAGACTTTGCCAAAGAAAAAGCAAAGGAATTAGGTGTAAGATTTTATAAATTTAGAATTGATGCCCCAAAAATTTCTAAAGAAAAAAATATAAGTCTTGAAACTGCTGCTCGCGAAGCAAGATATGAAATTTTTAAGACATTACTTAAAAAGGGTGTAGTAGACAAAATAGCACTTGCGCACCATATGCAAGATCAAGCGGAAACAATATTGATGCATATATTTAGAGGTAGTGGTGTTGCAGGAGCAAAAGGCATGGAGCCAATTCGTGACAATATTTATATAAGACCAATGCTTACAACTTCAAAAGAAGAAATTTATGAATATTTAAATGAAAACCAACTTGATTATTGTGAAGATGAAACAAATCTTGACACCGCTTACAGCAGAAACTTTATAAGAAATGTTGTGATGAAAGAAGTTTTGACTAGATGGCCAAACGCAATCAAAGCAATTGCTTCTTTTGGACAAGCGGTTAGTGAAGATGACGATTATATTAATAAAAATTTATATGCTGATGCTGTCATTATAGAAGGGGAAGAAGTAAAAATTCCAACAAGTTATTTCTTTTTTGATAAAGCGATTATATCAAGAATAATCTTTAAAGCCTTTAAATCAATAGGAATTACAAAAGATATTGAAAGAAAACATGTAGATTTAATTATAGATCTTGCAAAGAATTTGGAAAATGGTAAAAAAATTTCATTGCCTTTTGATGTGGTTGCAATAAAAGAATATGACTATGTTTCAATCATTAATAAACATAAAGAAGAAATTATATTGAATGAACCTTTCAAGTGTGGCGAATTTGATGTTGAAGGTTTAGGAAAAGTTGTAATAAAAAGAGTTAAAGATTTTCAACCAAAAGAAGGCGTAATATATATAGATTATAGAAAAGTGCCAAAAACTGCGACATGGAGATTTAGACAAGACGGAGATGTTTTTGAAAAGTTTGGTGGTGGAACAAAGAAATTAAAATCTTACCTTATAGATAAAAAAATACCTTTAAGGACAAGAAATATTTTGCCGGTTCTTGCAGATGGAAATGAAATTTATGCAATTGCAGGGGTTGAGATTTCCGAAAAAGTTAAAGTTGAAAATGTCCCAACAGCATATATGGTAGAAATTAAAAAAAATTAAACATATTGACTTATTAATAATGGTATGATAATATAAAACAAAGGAGAGAAAGATGGTAAAATTATCAAATGAAGAGTTTATTGCATTATATCAAGGAGTGGGTAAAAGTTTTTCGACAGTTGTGTCAGCAGTTGTAAAAGTTTATGGATTTGTTCCATATACTTTGGAAGTTTTAGATTGTATTGATCAATTTAAAAAAGAAATTGATAAAAGTCGTCCAGACTTGGTAAAACTTATGAAAAAGTTAGGAGATTATGAAAAAACTCCAAATGTTGATGAAATTGATCAAGTTAATGATTATTTGAAAAGATTTAAAGAAATCATAGGCGATCAAGAAATAGAAGTTGAAAATTTGAAATACGAAATGGATGAGGAAATAGAAGAATAAAGAGCAACATTTATATGATGCTCTTTATTTTTTGGTGCGGAAGATGGGAGTTGAACCCACAAGGTATTGCTACCACAGGTACCTGAAACCTGCGCGTCTGCCATTTCGCCACTTCCGCAAAATTATATTTTTTAAAAACTTAAAATAAAAGAGTGTTTCAAACACTCTTTATTTTATTCTTTTTTATTTTGTGTGTCAATGATTTTGGTTAGATATTATTATCTAAAAGCGCCACCGCCACCGCCACCAAAACCACCACCGGAGAAGCCACCACCTCTACCAATATGTCCACCACTTGACAAAGTGGCAGAGCCAACTGTTCTTATTATACTCTTGCTAACACTTGGCAAGTAATTTGTAAGGCTTTGTGATATTATATTTAGATTTCTGTTTAAAAATGAAATAGTCAACAAAGTGCTTATTGGGGAAGTTGAAACAACAAACTCCGGAGAAGCAATTGGGATGTTTTCAAATTTTTTAATATAAATATCGCTAACACCCAAAACATAAGCATAAGGAAGTATGTGATAAAATATTTTAGGGTCATCTTTTACAAGTGCTTCAAGCCTGTCTTTTTCCGCAAGTTCAATATATCTTTTCAAACCATTCAGTTTTCCGAGAATTTCTCTTCCCTTTTTTGTTCTATATTCTAGATGTGCAATAGTTATAAATAGAATGATAGATAAAATTATAAAATAAAATCTAGATAACATTGGGTCGCAATAAGTTTCAGTGTATAAAATATTAACAAGGTATGAACCAATAAAAACTAAAGAATATAAAATATATTTAAAAACACGAGTGATTAATTTTTTTGTTTTTTCAAGTTCTATATTTATAAGTCTTGAATTAATTATTAAACAAATTACAATGGCAATTGCGATTCGGCTTGTCCCCAACCAAAAACTATGCGCTTCAAAACCAAGTCTTAATCCACAAGCAATATTAAAAGCAAGAACAAGAAAATTTAAAATTTGAAAAATGTATTTGCCCGTATTTAAAAAATATATATTTTTTGTTGAATCGACACTTTTTTTTGCAGATAGTGCCGCATTACCTTCTTTTATTCCTAGATTTTTTATTTGAACTGTTTCTCGATTTTCGAATAAAGAATTAAAATATATTTTTTCATGAATTTTTGCTGTTTCTGGCAAATTGTTAACTTTTTTTAATTCGCAGTTTTTGTTGCCATTATCAATAATGTTTAAATATCCTTTGTCTGCCCAATATACAATTAAAGATGCCAAGTCTTTTCCCTGCGTTGCACCATCATAAATAAATCCTGCTTCTGTAGGCGTAAGGTTGTCTGGTGCGGAGAACTCCACAACATCTACTATTGGCTCTTTTTTCTTATATCTTACAAACAATATTATTATGGCTATTGTTAAAATTAAGAAGCAAGCAAGTAAAACATAATCAAAGGTTAGATTTCTATCAAAAGAAAAATAGCCTTGTTCAAAATCTAACTTCAATGTTATAGCTTCGCCATAGTCGAGATTTGTTGCGGATGAGGAAATTGTGTTGCCATTTAACAAAAGTTTTTCTCCTATTGCATCTTCTCCAACTCTTCCTTGATAAATATAATAATCCCAATTTTCAACACTATAAGGAAATGTAATTTGCCAACTTAAATTTTCTATTTTAGTGTCCCAGCCTGTACCTATTATATTAAAATAAAATGAATCTTTTTCTGTATCTCGATCATCTCCAGGGTTTAGTTTATAAGAAAAAGCAAAAGTTTTTGTTCCAACGAAATTGCTATAAGATCCAAGATAAAAAAATTCATAACCATTGTCAGAATATCTTTTGATTAATTGAGTGTCACTAGTAGAGTTTTCTTTATCATATTCAAAATCAAATATTGTATTTACATAATTTTTTGAATTTATTATGTTGCCATTTTCGTCAACTTCGCCAATAGTTTCTGTTGTTGGTATGTAGCGGACAATGCCTTTGTAAGGTTCTGTGAAAGTTGCTGTAATTTTTTCTTTAATTGTCAAAGTTTTGTCTTTATCAACAATTATTTCTACATTGTAGTCGTTAATGGTGTAATCAGTATTTTCTTCTGGGAGATAAATTTGGTTTGAAAAAGAACATGCCGAAAAAGTGATTGTGCATGCAATTAAAAGAAGAGATAATATAAAAACTGAAAAAATTTTCCTTAACATATTTTTCTCCCATTAAAAATAAAAGCCCAATTTAAAATTGAACTTTAACATTTTTTCTTTCTTCCTCATTATCAACTTCAAATAATGGCTTTTTGTCAAAATTAAACCATTTGGCTATTATTGAAGAAGGAAAGAGTTCTCTTTTTGTATTGTAAACTTTAACACAGCCATTATAATATTTTCTTGAAGAAGTTATTTCTGTTTCAATTGTGTTTAATTGAGTCATGAGATCAGAAAAATGTTTATCTGCTTTAAGTTGTGGATAATTTTCACTTACTGCAAATAAAGTTTTTAATGTTCCCGACAAAGCATTTTCATTTTTTGCTCTGCTTTCTGGATCGCTTGAACTCATTGCTGCGTTTCTTGCGTTCATGACATTTGTCAATGCTTCGTTTTCATGCTTTGCATATCCTTTTACTGTTTCGACAAGATTTGGAATTAAATCATATCTTTTTTTAAGATACACATCCATTGTTGAAAAACCTTCTTCAATATTGTTTTTCATTTTAACAAATTTGTTGTATGTATTAACTAGCCAAGAAATAAAAATAATTAGGCTTAATAGGACTATACCTCCAATGATTATACCAACAATTGCTCCTGTGCTCATAACTTTCTCCTTTTTTGTTTTTTAATATTATATTATATTAAAACAATTAATACAAACGATTTTTCATTTATTTATTTCAAAAAATTTTTATAAGACATTACTTGACAAAAAAAGACACGATTTTATTGACTAAAAAAAATAAAACGCATAAAATACTTGTATTAAGGAGGGAAATATGAAAAGTTTTATTAAAGGAATGGACGGGCTTGCATTGTGGATTAAAATAATTCTTGCTTTGCCAGTTCTTGATATTGTTTGGAATGTTTATCGTCTTGCAAGATCAATTAACAAACACAGCACTTTAGGAATAATTTTTGCCGTTTTGTTAATCATCGTAGGCATTCCTTTCATGTGGCTTGTAGATATTATCTGCTTACTTGTTGCAAACAAAGTATTTTGGATAGACTAAAAAAAGGCATCTATATAGATGCTTTTTTTGTTTGTAAATATTTTGTTTTTGTGTATAATAAAAACGGGAGATATGTTTTATGGGACTCAAAGATTACTTTTCAAACATGTTTCATAATGATGAAGAAGAATCTTATGATGAAGAAGAATACGATGATAACAATGAAAATGACGTAGAAAATGATAATGAAATAAACGAAGATCATGAAGAAGATTATGACATTGAAGAAGATGATACACAAGATTTAGAAAAAAAAGAAAAAGAAGAGAAAAAAAATTTTAAAACAAACGCAAAAATGGTGAATTGCCCTACAATATTACAACCACCTTTTAGTTGTCCCGATTGTAAGAAACATTCCTTATACATGGAACCGGTTGCAGGGTTAATAGTAAGAGATGGAATTCTTGCCATAGGGGCATGCATAGGAGTTGAAGTCCCTCCCGAATACTATTCTCCATTTTTCTGTTGTGTAAACAAAAAGTGTAAAGAATATTATAGAAATACAGGAACAAAATATTATTTCGATAAAAATAAAAGAAAATTAGTAAAAATAAAAAATTATCTTCATATTTCAAGATAAAAATGATAAAAAAAGAATAAAATACTAAAAGGAAAAAATATGAAAAAAATAGCAATAGTTACAGATAGCAATTCAGGAATTACTCAAAAAGGGATGAAAGAATATAAAGGCTTGTATGTTATACCTATGCCTTTTACAATAGGAGAAGAAGAGTTTTTTGAAGACATAAATTTATCTCAAGATGAATTTTATCAAAAGCTATTATCAAATGCGGACATATCAACTTCGCAACCATCAATCGGGAATATAGTAGAGTTGTGGGAAAATTTGTTAAAGGAATATGATGAAGTTGTTCATATTCCAATGTCTAGCGCATTGAGCATGTCTTGCGAAACGGCAACAAACTTTGCAAAAGATTTTAACGGAAAAGTTCAAGTAGTAGATAATCATGCAATTTCAGTTACTCAAAGGCAATCAGTTTTGAACGCAATGAAATTAATTGAAAAAGGATTTGATGCAAAACAGATCAAAGAAAAACTTGAAGAAGAAAAAGAAAATGCAAGTATTTATATAATGGTCAGCACTTTAAAATATTTGAAAAAGGGTGGAAGAATAACGCCTGCTGCTGCTGCGATTGGAACGCTTTTAAAAATAAAACCGGTTTTGCAGATTCAAGGTGGAAAACTTGACCAATTTGCAAAAGTTTTAAATGAAAAAGTCGCATGCAGTAAAATGATAAGTGCAATCAAGAAAGATTTGGATACAAGATTTAGAAATTTTGTAGAAAATGATGAAATGAGAGTATATGTTGCTCATACAAATTGCAAAATCAAAGCAGAAAAATTTGCAGAAGAAATAAGACAAGAAATACCTAATGTCCCACTTGAAATAATAAATCCACTTTCGCTTTCAGTTGCATGTCATATAGGCGATGGAGCATTGGCAGTTGCTTGTTCAAGAATTATAAAATAAAAAAAGATTAGTTTTTACTAATCTTTTTTGTTTGCCTCTATCAATTCAAGATATCTGTTGTATGCAAGTTTTACAACTTTAGGCCAAGGCAAATATAATTCTTCAAAAGCTTTTTGGCAAACTTCTGTATATTTTTTTTCATCATTAAAAATTTTAATGATTTTTTCTGCGTATTTTTCTTCGTTGTTCTCTGCTAAATATCCATTTTTTTCGGGTGTAATTGTATTTGCTGTTGCGGCACCATTTAAAAACAATGTTGGAGTTTTTTGGGATGCCGCTTCAATTTGTACTAATGAGCTACAATCATAAAGCGAAGGGAAAACAAATAAATCTGCAAGTGCATAATGTGCAGAAAGTTCTTTTCTATCTGTTATTTTTCCCAACATTAAAATGTCTTCTGACAAATTGTTCTCTTTAATTTCTTTTCGGATTGTTGCTTCGTCAATTCCTGTCCCTACAAACAATGTTTTAAATTTAAAATTTTTATCTTTTAAAATTTTTAAACTTTTTATTAAAAAAATCAAATTTTTCAAAAGATTCATTCTTCCTACGAACAAAAACACTTTTTCGTTTTTTGATATATTATATTTTTTTCTTAAAGAATTTAAATATTCATTATTTTCAAAAGGAAGCATGTCTGTACCATTGAGCATAACTTTTGGTTTTTCTTTTACCTTGTAATCTTCATAAAAAATTCTGCCTACTTCTTCGTTGACTGCCCAATTTTCAGTGGTTGAATCAAAAACTTTTACAACTTTTTTTAACATAAAATTTGTTAAAACCTTTGAGTGAGTCGCTCTATAAAAGTCTTTTTTAAATTGACTATGCATTGTTCCTACACATGGGATATGGTGCTTTTTTGCATACTGCACAGCTAATTTGCCCATTGTAAAAGGGGAATGAAGATGCACTATATCAAAATTTGAATTTTTTAAAATCTTTTTTAGTTTACTGTCAAATTTAGGCATTGGTAAGTCATAATCCAAGAAAAATACTTTGAGTCTTTTACTTCTTACGACGCTGTATGGAAAGTTATCTATAAACTTGCCTCTTCCTTTTGGTACAAAAACAGTGACATTGCAAAATTCGTTCAAATATTTTGCGTAGTTGTCAACAACTTGAATAACTCCATCAACCATTGGGTAAAAAGAGTCGCAAAATATTCCAATATTAAGTTTTTTTTCATTATTCATAGTTTTTAGCCCCTTTTACCAATCAACAATTTTATGTGAAGGATCTTTCACATCATCATAATAATCAAAGTATTTTTGTTTAAAGTTTTTTAAATCTTTTTTGTTCTCTTTTTTCATGAAAAAGATTATATCATATTTATAATTTATTGTAAAGAAAACTATGGCAAGATTTAATTTATAAATATTTTAAAATTTAATTCGAGAAAAATTATATTTAGCTCGACTTTTGTCTTTCTTTGTCGGTTGATAATAAATTATTTTGTTATTCACAATATATTCACGGGAGGAAGATATGAAAAGAATAAAAAACATTTTGAAATTTTTACCTGCATTTATCTTTTTGCTTGTAGCAATTTCAGGTTTTGTTTATAACGAAGTGGCAAGATGTCAAAATTTAATTTACGCACAAGATGAAAATTATGTTGAAAAGACAGAAATAACCGACAATTATGATTCTACAAAATTTATCGTTTTATATAAGGAAGAACAAAAATTTAAAGCGGACAGGGCAACTATAAATGTTCAAGTAGAATCTTTAGATATAGATCAAAACGTTGCAAAAGAAAAGAATAAAGAAATTGTGAGTGAGATAATAGAAGAATTAAATAATCAAGGTGTGGCAAATGAAGATATAAAGATAACATACAATTCTTGTTGCCCTTGCAAAGATGAGTTTCCCGTATCTAGCAACGGATATAGAGTTTACACAAATTTATCTTATAGTATAAAAAACATAGAAGATATATCTTCTTCTATTGAGAAGATAGAAGAATTAAATGCCTATGTTATGTCAATAGAATACAAATTAAGTGATTTTAAAGAAAAATACAATAATGTTCTAACTCTTGCTATTGAGAATGCAAAAGCAAAAGCAAAAAAGCTTTTTAATAAAGATTCTTTAAATGTCTTAAAAATAAAAGAAGAAAAACAATATTATTGCAACAGCAGATATCAAAGTTATTACGAAGGCATGACAGATATATTTGCAAACGCAGAAATTGAAATTGTTGCAGAAATTGAAATAGAAGTTGCTTAATTGTTTTTTGGAACAATAATATCAATAAATTTATTTTTTATGTTTATTTGCAATCTTTTTGCTTGAAAAAGTTCGCCGTCGAGATTGAAATTTATAGTTTGCTCCGCGTCAATTTCAAGACTTGAGACGTCTTTTTTTATTATAAATTTTTTATTGACACTGTCTGTTCCTTTTAAAAACAATTTTGCTATTCTACACAGGTCTATAAATCTTGGATGGTCTTTGTCGGTTGTCAAAATTGCCAATAATACTTTGCCATCATCACAAATATTTGTTTTATTTATTTTAAATCCTGCGACATATCTAGAGTTAATTATAAGAAATAAAGGTGTTTTAGTTGTTAAATTTTGTCCATTAGCATTAAATTTTAAATCAACATTTTTAGTTTTAAATATTTTTTTTATTCCATGAAAAGCATAAGCAAGTCGTCCCCAAATTTTTTTTGATCTTTGGCTTGTAGTGTAACTGGTTTCCGTAAAAATTCCTGCTCCCATGACGTATAAACCGTATCTATCATTTACTTTTATACAATCACAAGAAAAAGAAGAGCCTTCAAAAATCAGACTGATTGCTTTTTTTAAGTTTCGAGGGATATTGAAATTATGCGCGATATCATTTACTGTTCCTGTGGGCAAAATTGCAAGTTTTGGTTTCTTTTTTAAAGATGCGATTGCATTTACAGCTTCGCTTATTGTTCCATCTCCACCACATATAACAACAACGTCAAAATCTTCACCGTATCCAAGAATAAATTTTGAAATATCTTCTTTACAAGATGTTTGTAATATTTTATAAGTGCTACAAAATTCATTAACTTTTTTTTCAATATAGTTTAAATATCTTTTTATTTTCCCTTTTCCGCTGTTAGGATTGTATATTAATAAGTATCTCATAATTTTATTATACTCATTTTTGATAATTAAAGTCAAAGCATAAAAATATCAAATTTATTTTCATAATAAATTAAAATGTGATATTATTAACTTATGATATCAAAAAAAGTGGCGGAAAAAATTAAGAAAGATCAAAAAATGAGATTCATTTTTCAAATTTTTATGGTGGCAATAGCAGGCATAATAGGAGGATTTTCCTTCTGCTCTTTTTTTCAATCTGCTCAAATAATTCCAACAGGATTAAGTGGTTTAGCACAAATAATTCACAATTTATTCTATAGTCAACTAATTGATATTCCAACATCTGTGATCTATTTAATTATAAATGTGGTTTTATTTTTAATTTCATTAAGGCTGTTTGGTTGGAAGTTTTTGGTTTTAACCTTTGTTGGATTGGCAACGTATACGTTGGCTATGGAATTTTTTTCTATTCCTGCGTTGGTAGCGCAAGCAGATGATGTTTTGCTTTATTCAATCATTGGTGGTTTTTTGTATGGCTTTGGTGTAGGGCTCGCTTATAGATATGGTGGTTCAACCGGCGGTAGTGATATTTTGGCGATGGTTATTAATAAATTTTTCCCTAAATTGAAAAGAGGGGTTTGTATTTTATTCATAAATATTGTTATTATTATTTTAACAGTAATTACAAGCGGATTGCAAACTGCTCTTTATGCACTTATCGTTGCGGTAATTAGTTCTTTTGCTACAGATTTTGTTCTTGATAAAATCAAAAAAGTAAGAGCCTTTTATGTTATTTGTGAAGATGAAGAAAAAATTGCAGAAGAAATTTTAAAACGGTATCACAGAGGAGTTACAAGAATAGATTGTCAAGGCATGTTCTCTAAAAAAGAAAAAAGTTTACTTGTAAGTTTAATACCTGATGTTGATACAGAAGAATTAAAATATTTGATTAAACAAATAGAGCCAAACGCTTTTGTTTTTTCAAGCGTAGTTTCGGAAACATACGGTGATGGACACTTTTTGATAGAGCAGAGTATATTTAAAAATAAAATAATAAAATCAAAAAGTATTTTAAAGAAAAGTGAAAAGTTACAAAGAACATCATCTATTAGAAAAAACAAATTGTTACATAAAAAAAATCTAAAACTAATTTAACTTCAGTTAGGGGCCTGATGCAGACAAAAGAAAAATTATAAATTTGAGGAAAAAGGCATAACTAATTTTGCAAAAAATTGCGACCATATTTGTACTAAAAAAAATAAAATTGAATTATACAAAGTATATTGTAAAAAAGAACTGATACAACGGTTCTTTTTTTAGTTAACATAAAATAAATTAAATATTGACAAAATTATGAAGTTATGATAAAATCGCTTTACAAAATTTGAAAGGAGAAGATTATGAATATTATCATTTCAAAAAACGAAAAAAATCCAGAGGTTATTGTTGATTTTGATTGTTTTCCTACCGCAAAAGAAAAAGGGAAACACTTGTTTACAATGTTATTAAGAAAATACCCAAAGGATCTTTTTGTTAAAGACGGAGAAGAAGTTTCTTACAAAAACATCTTTAAAAATGTGGCAAATAAGACTTTAGACATGAAGCTGATAAAAAGAATTATGAAAGACAAGACTGTAATGGCAACTTTTGATGAGAATATAGATAGTATTATTAAAGCTATTTTTAATAGTACAATTTATACATTAGACAGAAAAGAAACTATTTATTTAACAAGAAACATTGCTGCTGGTACAGTGCATGAATTGATAATAAAAGAAGAATACAATAAAAAAACAGGAGAAACAGAATTTGCAGTTTCAGATCAAGGAATATGTAAAATAATGGAGAAATATCCAGATTATATGTATGGATATGAATTAGAAAAATAAAACATATAATTTTAGAAAACAATATTAATAATTATATCAATGAAAAATAAAGCTCCATAGAAAAAATTTTTATAAAAATTTATTAATTAATTCTTGACACAATTGTACTACGGTGCTATAATTCTCGAGGTGAAGGAGAAAAAAAATGACATTGATTATTGTACCAGAAAATGAAAATAATGATCAAATAATCTTTTTGGATTTTGATAAAGAGAAATTTGAAGAAAGATTTGATAAAAAGGATTTTGTATTAAAAGATGAAAAAGTGACTTGTGAAAATATAATGAAAAATTTAAATGAGAATCCTTTAAAAAAAGAATTTATTAAAAAATTTGCAAACAATTTGGCAATAAAGAAATATGTTAATTATAATTATCAATATTTTTTTGAGTTAATGCGAGAATTTCAAATTGCAATGCTACCAAAAAATCAAAGTAGAGTTTTTGATGCTAAAATG
This sequence comes from uncultured Clostridia bacterium, assembly GCA_944384485.1. Taxonomy (GTDB): domain Bacteria; phylum Bacillota; class Clostridia; order Christensenellales; family UBA1242; genus Caccovivens. Next base: position 3,146 of record CALWTO010000031.1, on the reverse strand, counting down.
GGAAAGAATATGCATGAGTTTGAAATTAGCGAGATTTTTGATAAAAAAACAGGGAAATATAAAATAAATTTAAAAGATGTTGGTTTGTATAAAGAAGATAGAGAATTAATGCCTATAGATGAAGATTATGAGAAATAAAAACACCAGATTAAAGATCTGGTTTTTTATTTAGTATTTCATTACTGTGCCCTTATTATCATACCATTTTAACAGTTTAAGTTTTTTATCTTTTAAAAGTTTTGTTAAATTTAAAAGTCTTTCTTTAAATGTTTCATTCTTTGTATGTAAAAATAATTGGTCGACTTCATTTTCAATTTTATCGAAATCACTTTTTAAATAACCATTTTGAAAAGTCTGGTTGTGATTAAATATCCATGAGCATGCAATTGCAAAAAATGCACCTAAATTTTTATCTTCATGATTTGCATATTTTATAAAGTTTGTAATAATTTTTAAAGAAAAATATTCATTATAGATTTCAAACACGGTTTTTTTTATTTCATCTACAAGAGGAGAAAGAATTGTTTCTTCATTATCTTTGTCTTCTCTTTCACCTAAAAGTTCAAATTTCATAGAAATATGTTCTTTTGTAAATTTGTAGTTGTTTATAAGTTTTAAAAGGCGACTTAATTGTTTATCTATATTTTTTTTCTTTGGTTGAAAATAAAGAGTAGTATGCAAAATGCTAGGATCTATATCTTTAGAAACTGGAGAAAAAAATTCTTTTATTTGTTCAATATTATCAAAATTTAACAATTTACCAAAATTGCAATCTTCGAGAAAAAATAATAAACCTACATCCTTATTGCCTAATTTATTTAATGTTTTTTGTATCATTATTTAAATTCCTTTGACTAAAAAATTTTATAAAGTTCCTTACTATTTTTGACAATTGCTTTGAGCATAGTCATTGACATATCGTTGATAATCATCTATTCTTTTATCAATTTGTTTTATTACTAAATCAAACATTTTTTGTCCATCTTGATAAAGTGCGGCGTCCTTAATTGCTGAAATATAAAACTTGCTATCAATATTTCTAGATACGATTGTGGGATATCCATTTTCTAACAAACATGAGTTTAAAATCAATCTTGCAACTCTTTTATTACCATCATTAAAGGGTTGTAAAGCAACAATTTCATTGTGCAAAGCAACTGCTTTTTCAATAGGGTGTAAATCATTCCAATTTTCTTTAAAATTTTTTATCAAATTATTCAGAAAATCATCAACCTCTATCGCATTTCCTCCAGGAACAGTATAATCAAGTTGTGACATGAAACAGAAGCCCCCATTTCTTAATGCTCCAGCGATAGGTCTTTGCTTCGAATTTTTATAAAAAAGAAAATGTAGATCACTTATATAACATCCGTCTATTTCTCTTCCATCTTTTATATCTTTTGCTAAATCATAAATAGTTGAGAATTGCTTGCTTGGTAAGTCAATTTGAAAATATCTAAACCATTTTCCTTTATTTTTACCTGTTTCTATTAACTCTGGTTCTTCTTCATAAGGACTTAATTTTTCAGGTTTATTATCTTGAATTTTTACATCATAAGCGAACAATTTAAAGTCATATTCGTCATTTTCATTAATAGACTTTGCCCTTTCTCCAAATATTTTTTCATCTAATTTTTCATGTTTAAAAATCTTAAAGTTTGGGTGGTCAATAAAAAAACTAGCACGCTCTGGTGTTTCAAATATTATAAAATCTTCTTCTATTGAATTGTTTAATTCGTCAATCAATAATTGGCAATTATATTTTTTTACATCAGAGTTTAATTTGTGCTTTTTTATGTCTATATTTTTTAAAATTTCCGTGTTGTCTTGAAATTTATAATTAATTTTACTCGTACTATTTCTTTCAACTTTTGATTTGTCCATTTTTATCTCCATTTTTATGATAACACAGATCAAAACAATAATCAATATTCCCTTGTGTTTTTTAACAAAAATTTTAATTATTGAGCAAAAATAAAAACATAATGTTATCGTTGACTTTGTCAATTTATTTTGTTAACATTTTTAAATGATGGGTAAGTATCAGTTTTAACCGCAAATAAAGATTAAGGAGAGGAAATGAAAAAGAGATGAAATATGTAACAGAAATTTTAAGAGATGTAATTTAAGGAGTTTTTATGACAGAAATTGAATTTTTGAAAGATTTAGTTGTTCGTGCAAGCAAATTAATTACGAATGAAATTATTGTTAAAGCAAGAGATGACAAAGGTGATCTTGTGACAAATTTTGATTATGAAATTGAGAATTTTGTCAACAACGAATATAAATAAAGTTACATAGCGATTTTTAAAAAATGAAAGCAAAATCCGTCCTTTAGTTTTGATAGAGGTGAGAGGACTCGAACCACCGACCCCCACCTTATCAGGAAAGTGTATGTTTTTAGTATGGTGTGAAAGTTGATTTATAGAAGCATTATAAATAAAGAAATTTAGACACTTTGAAAACAAAATTGATGTCAAACATTTTTGGTTGCTTGACATCAGTTGACATCAAATGTGCTTTTTTGATGTCTATTTATACATCTAAAACTGCCTAAAACTATACAGGGCTGTTAAAATTGTTTTAGAAAAAAATATAAAATTCAATACAAAATAGATTTAATTATGACATACTCTTTTTAGGAGTAAAGCTATGTCAAATATTAAAGTTTTTGAAGATAGAAAAATTAGAACACAATGGAATGAACAAGAAGAAGATTGGTATTTTTCTGTTGTTGATGTTGTTGCTGCTTTAACGGACAGTTTTGATCCAACAGCATATTGGAGAAAGTTAAAGCAAAGATTAAAAGAAGAAGGAAATGAAACCGTGACAAATTGTCACGGTTTGAGGATGACCGCCGCAGATGGCAAAAAACGCCTCACCGACGTCGCGGACACGGAGCAGCTGCTGCGTATCATCCAGTCCATCCCATCGCCGAAGGCCGAGCTGTTCAAGCTCTGGCTGGCGCGCGTGGGGCGCGAGCGGATAGACGAGACGATCGACCCCGAGCAGGCGATAGACCGCGCGCTGGAGACTTACCTGAAAAAGGGCTACAGCGAGGAGTGGGTGCATCAGCGGCTGCTCTCGATACGGATACGCAACGAGCTGACCGACGAGTGGCAGAAGCGCGGCGTGCAGAAGGGCCG
>CALWTO010000030.1 GCA_944384485.1 uncultured Clostridia bacterium | reverse complement strand
ATTTTGCAAGGCTACATAAATTCAGAACAAGGTGAAAAAAGAATAAGAAATGTAAACAATAAAAAATTTTATATAAATGAAAAGTATGGGCAAGGAATTGTAAGAGATGAAGTCGAAAAAGAAATATCAAAAGCAAAATTTTTAGAATTGTTTAAAGACACAAAGGGAAAAATAATAAAAAAGATTCGTTATTATTATCCTTTGGCAGGAGATAAAACAGCGGAAATTGATTGCTATTATGGAAAATTAAAAGGACTAAACATTGCAGAAGTTGAATTTAAGTCAATTGAAGAAGCTGAAAAATTTGAAAAACCAAAATGGTTTGGTGATGATGTTACATTTGAAAAAGAATTTAAAAATTATAGTTTGTCAAGTTTAGAAAATTATGAAGAACTTGAGATTTAAAAAATATCAGTTGAGAAACTGATATTTTTACATATTGTTAATTGTGTTTTTAAAATCTTCAATGTTTTCAAAATTATTATAAATCGATGAATATCTTATAAATGCAACATCATCCAAATTTTTCAAATTTTCCATTACAAATTGACCAATTCTTTTTGATGTTATTTCTTGATTTGGCATCGATTGGGTTTTCTTTTCTATTTCTCTTGTCATATTATCAATTTGTTCTGCGGAAATTGGTCGTTTTTTACATGCAATTAAAATGCTTGTTTTGATTTTGTTTAAATCGAATGGTTGTCTGGAACCATCATTTTTTATTACTATACAAGGTATCATTTCAATTGTTTCGTATGTAGTAAATCTTCTTCCACAATTTAAACATTCTCTTCTTCTTCTAATCGCATTTGATTCATCACTATTTCTTGAATCTAAAACTTTGCTTTCTGTGCAACCACAATATATACATTTCATAATTGTTCTCCTTATACTAAATATAGCATAATTTGTTTTCCAAAACAAACATTTTTAACATTTTTGTTTGTTTTTGTCATTTTGAAGAAATTATTTCAATAAATTATTTTATGTTAACTTTATTTAAGTGTAAAAGTAATAGAAATTATTTAATTGTTGGAATAAAAGAAGATTGCTATTTTTCTATAAAAAGACGATTACTTGATCTTGGTTTCACACAAGGGCAAAGAGTTTGTAAAGTAAAATCTTCACTGTTAAACAAAGTTGTTTTGGTTGAAATTCGTGGATATTTGTTATCTCTAAAATCCAAAATTGCAGATTATATTTTAGTGGAGGAGAGATGAAAGAAATTTGTGTGAGTTTAATTGGCAATCCAAACACAGGGAAAACAACTTTATTTAATACTTTGACGGGTAGTCATGAGCATGTTGGCAATTGGCATGGGGTAACTGTAGAAGAAAAGGTAGGATATCTTTTTTATAATGAGAACAAAATAAAATTGGTAGATTTGCCGGGAATTTATTCATTGTCAAGGCTTTCATTTGAAGAAAAAGTGGCTACTGATTATTTAATAAAAAACAAAGATAATATAGTTGTTAATATATGTGATTATAACAATTTGCAACGCAATTTATATTTAACTCTTGGGCTTATTGAACTTGGATGTAAAGTATTAATGGTTGTTAATCAAATAGAGAAGAAAAAATTTCGAAAAATAAACATAGCAAAACTTCAAAAGAAGTTAGGTATAAAAATACTTGAAATAAACGCACAAAGCAAGGAGAGTGTGGAAGAAATAAAAAAAGAAATTTGCAATTTTTCTTGTCAAGAACCCAAAATAAATCATTTGAAGGGTATTGATTTGCATGAGGCTGGTAAAAGTTTGCCTAAAGGTTTATCAAATTTGGATAAAAACTTTTATGCCATAAAACTTTTGGAAGATGATGTTGATATTAAAAACAAATTTAATGTTGACAAAGTTTTTAATAAAGCAGAAGAAATTGCAAGTGCAAGATACAACTATATAGACAATTTGATGAATGAGTGTGCAGATAAACAAATAAAAACTTACGGACAAAGCAAACTAGATAAAATCTTTTTAAACAAATTTTTGGCATTTCCAATTTTTTTGCTGTTGATGGCAACTGTTTTTTATTTAACTTTTTTCTCGTTAGGTTCTTTTTTAAGCGATGGGCTTTCTTTTATACTTGAAAAGTTTGTTAAAAGCCCCATTCTCTCACTGATTGAAAGCAATTTTGGTAGTGAAGGTTTTCTTTACAATTTTTTTGATAGTGCGATTTTTAGTGGAGTGATTTCGGTTCTAACATTTTTGCCACAAGTGGCACTACTTTTCGTGTTTTTGTCAATACTTGAAGATAGTGGCTATCTTGCGAGAGTAGCATTCATGTTTGAAGATATCTTGTCGAAAGTAGGGCTTTCAGGAAAAAGTGTTTATACACTTCTTATGGGGTTTGGATGTTCCACTAGTGCTATATTAACAGCACGAAATATGGAAGATGAAAATGCTAAAATAAAGACTGCACTTTTAACTCCCTATATGAGTTGTTCTGCAAAATTTCCAATTTATATTTGTCTAGGCGGAGCTTTTTTTGGCGTGAATAATGTGTTTGTAATTTTAGGACTTTATCTACTTGGTTTAGTGATTGCTATTATAATGAGCCTAATTTATGAAAAAACAATTTTAAAGAGTAAAGAGCAATCTTTTATTTTGGAATTTCCACCTTACAGAGCAGTCGGTTTAAAACAAATTTGCAAAGTTTTTTTTCAAAATGTAAAATTGTTTTTGGCAAGGGTGGGAACTTTAATTTTAGCTATGAATGTTATTGTTTGGCTTCTTGGTAATTTTTCTTTTTCATTTAAATATATTGGTAATGTTGAAGGTGAAACAAGCATTCTTCAAACTTTAGGGAGAATTTTTGCACCAATTTTTGCTCCTTTAGGATTTGGTAGTTGGGGACTTGTTTCAGCATTGATTGCAGGCTTAATAGCAAAAGAGATCATCGTTTCTTCAATTGCGCTTTTTAACCATGTTGATTCTTCAAAACTTCTTGACTTTCAACAATCTTTAAAAGATCCTGCAAGTGCTGTATATTTTGCAAATTCAAGTTCGGTACTAGCGTATTTGGTTTTTTGTCTGTTGTATTTTCCATGTTTAGCATCTATTGGAGTGCTTTATAAAGAAATTGGTAAAAAATGGACTTTTTTTGGAGTGCTGATGCAGTTTGTTGTTGCTTATTTTATAACAATGATGATTTACAATATTTCAAGAGCATTTGAAATTTTTGGTTTTTTAAAAGTTTTTGTATTTTTGATGATATTTTTGATAATTATTTTTAGTTTTGTTTTTATTATACGAAAAATAAAGAAAAAAAACTGTTGCAACAAATGTGAAAACTGTATGAAAAACTGCTTAAAAAAGAAGTAACACTTTTTTATTAAAAGGAATAAAAAATATTATGAAAGAACAAAAAGAAGAAAAAAAATTTAAAATAATTTGTATAAAAGCCCCTAGATGGATGGTGCCTTTGCTTAAAAGATTTTATAAAAACAAAGAAAAAGAAAACTAAATTTTCGAGATAAAGGTCTTTGCTTTACTATAAAGTCTATAAAAAAAGACTTGAAATTTTTCAAGTCTTACATAAAAAATCAAGCATAAGAATTGATTATGCTTTTTTTGCTGTTTTAATGCATTTTGTGCAGGCTTTTACTTTTACAGGTTTTCCATCTATTTCAACTACTGTTTGTTGAAGATTTAATTCATAAGTTCTATTGTATTTTTTATTTGAGAAAGAAACTTGTTTTCCTGTAGATTTACCTCTTCCGCATATATCACATGTTCTGCTCATAATTTCCTCCAATAATTTTTCTTGCACTTAACTATATCATTATTTTACAAAAAAATCAACTCTTTTTTTAAACTTTTTCTATTTTGATAAATTTTTAATCAAAATTTTATAAAAAATCAAATAAATATTTGTATTTTTTCTTTTTATGTAGTAATATATTTTAGAAAGGTGTTCTTTTGAAAAGACCATCTTTGTCAATTCACTTTAAGGGGGCGTCTTTTGACAGTCGATACAAATAATTATTATGGCAATATTTCCATCTCCGACAACGCAATTAGAGTTGTTGCGGGTTATGCCGTCCTTGATTGCTATGGCGTGGTTGACCTTGTTTCAAAATCACTGGTCGATAGTGCTCGTGAATTGATGAAAAAGGAATCTTATTCTAAAGGTATCAAAATCAGTCATATTAACAACAGGATTTATATTGATGTTTATTGCATTTTAAAATATGGTGTTTCTATAAGTGCAGTTGCTGAATCTTTAAGAAAATCAGTTAAGTATTCGGTAGAAAACTTTACCGGAATGCTTGTTGATGCAGTCAATATTCATGTTGTTGGAGTTAGAGTTTAGGAGAAAGTTTTTATGATTAAGACAATAAACGGAGCCACTTTCCGTAAAATGATAGTTGCAGGCGCTGGCCTTCTTGAACAAAATAAAAAGTATGTAGATTCTTTAAATGTTTTTCCTGTTCCTGATGGGGACACTGGGACAAACATGTTTTTGACAATGAAATCTGCGGTTAATGAAGTTTCAAAATGTATTAACAACAATATGGATTCTTTAAGTGAAGCCTTTGCAAAAGGTGCTTTAAAAGGTGCTAGGGGTAATAGTGGTGTTATCACTTCACAAATTTTTAAGGGATTTTGTTCTGAAACTGGAAAATGCAGTGAAATCACAACGAAAATATTTGCTCGTGCAATGCAAGAAGGTGCAAACATTGCCTACAAAGCAGTTACAAAGCCAAAGGAAGGAACGATTTTGACAGTCATTCGTGTTATGGCTGAAAATGCTGTTAATGTTGCAAAAAAATGCGATGACTTTGAAATCTTCTTGAAAAAGGTTCTTGAAACTGGTGAAGAAATTTTGAAACAAACCCCAGAGATGCTTCCAGTCCTTAAAAAAGCAGGTGTTGTTGATGCCGGTGGTAGAGGTATTATTGTTATATTTACAGGTTTTTATAAACTTCTTATGGGAGAAGAAAACTTTGAATTTAGTTTTGAAGATGAAAAGAAACCTCAAACTGTCGATGACGTTATTGCAGATATAAACAACCTTGGAGATATTCAATTTGGCTATTGCACAGAATATATGATCATCAATATGAAAAAGAAAACAACAGAAGCCGATATAGACAAGTTGCGTGAAAAATTAATGGAAATTGGTGATTCTGTTATTTGTATCGGTGATTTAAGTCTTGTAAAAGTGCATGTTCACTCTAATGAACCTAACAAAGCGCTTGAATACGCTCTCGAACTTGGAGAACTTTACAACCTTAAAATTGAAAATATGATGGAACAAAATAGGGAATTAAAGAAAAAGGCTCTTGTTCAGGAAATTATTAAAGAAATTGGAATGGTTGCTGTTGCTCCAGGGGAAGGAATTGCAAACATATTTAAAGATATGGGGGTAGATGAAATCATTGTAGGAGGACAGACAATGAACCCAAGTGCAGAAGATATTGCATCTGCTTGCGACAAAGTTCCTGCTAACAATGTTATTGTTTTCCCTAACAATAAAAATATAATTTTGGCGGCAGAACAAGCAAATGATTTGACATCTAAAAACCTAATTGTTATTCCTACAAGGTCAATACCTGAAGGTATAACCGCTTCACTTTCTTTTAATCCTGATGGAACAGTTGAAGAAAATGCGGAATCTATGCAAGATGCGATAAAAGGTGTACATTCTGGTGCCGTAACTTATGCGGTAAGAGATACTCATGTTGACGGATTTGATCTTGCTGTTGGTGAAATTATAGGGCTTGATGACAAAGCAATACTTGCAAAAGGTAAAGCAGTTAATGAAACAACAATTAAACTTGTTGAAAAAATGATGACAGAAGATACCATGAATATAACTTTATTCTATGGTGAAGATATTCGTGAGGAAGAAGCAAATGGACTTGCTGAAACTTTAAGTGAAAAATATCCTGAAATAGAAGTAAGTGCTGTTTATGGCGGTCAATCAGTTTATTATTACCTTGTAAGTTTGGAATAAAATATAAAACCACTTTAATTACAAAGTGGTTTTTTTGTTGATTTTTCAACAAAAATTTATTAGAATGTTTTTATGAGAATTGATAAATTTTTATCTGAAAGTTATAAAATTTCAAGGACCAAGGCTCAAGAACTTATTAAACAAGGTCTAGTTTTTTATGATGACAAACTTGTTGACAAAGTTTCGTTTGAAGTTGTTAGTGAAAACAAAGTATTTGTAAAAGATAGCAAACAGTATGTTTCGCGTGGGGCATATAAACTTTTGGGGGCAATAAAAGATTTTAATTTGAATTTTAAAGAAAAAGTTGTGTTAGATATAGGGGCTTCTACTGGCGGTTTTACAGAGGTAGCACTTGAGAATGGAGCAAAAAAAGTTTATGCTGTTGACATTGGAGAAAATGAATTATCTCCGATTTTACAAAATGATGGACGAGTAATTAACATGCATTCAACAGATTTTAGAAGCCTTACTATAGACAAATGCAAAGATGTGCAAATGATTATTGGAGATGTGTCATTTGTTTCGTTAAAACATATTTT
>CALWTO010000029.1 GCA_944384485.1 uncultured Clostridia bacterium | reverse complement strand
CCTTTTAAAACAGCAGTCAATTTCCCAGATTTACCTAAAAAAGAAAGTTTTATTTCATTTAAATCTTTTTTGCTGTTAACTGACAATATAGCCTTTTCAAGATCTTCTTTTATTTGTAACAATTCTTTTTCCATTTTTTCTCCTTATTTTTAATTTTATAAAGCATTTAGGCCTTAACAAACAAAAAAGTCTTTCTTCCATTAGGACGAAAGACTTGAATCTTGCGTGGTACCACCTAACTTTTGCTAAAAGCACTCATTGAAGCAGCTTACGCGTGCAAACGGCAAAAACTACACAGAATAACTAAAAATTCCTTCATAATTGCAGCTAGAAAGTGAATTCAACAACGTTTATTTTCCCCATTTTTCAGCCAAGAATAGGTTCTCTGTCAAAACAAAGCATTTGTCTACTAGTCTTTCATCATAGCTTTTATATTTAAATTATACATATATAACCTTTTTTGTCAAACAAAAAACGCTGTTTTATTTAAAAAAAAAAAAAAAAAAACGCAATATCAACAAATCATTTGATTTTTGACTTGATATCTTATAAAATTATTGAAAAGGGAAACAAATGGACGAAAATTTAGAGTTTACAAACTACAAAATTACAAAAGAATATGAAAACGTTTACTATTTCCTGAAAGAAAATGGTTTTTCAGAAAATTTTATAACAAATTTGCGAAAAAAAGAGGGATATATTTTAATTAACAACAATATCGCTAATACCAAATCGCAACTAAAATTAAAGGACGTTTTGTCTATTTGTAATAGTCCTAATCAAAAAACTACTATTATGCATTGCATAATACCGCTAGATATTGTATATGAAGATAAATACTACCTACTAGTAAATAAGCCTAGTAATTTATCAACAATGCCAAACCGTTCACATTACACAAACAATCTTGCTGGAGCTATATGCAATTATATGGAAAAAGAAAACAAAAATTTTGTTTTAAGAATTATTAATAGATTAGACAAAGATACTTCCGGCCTAATATTGATTGCCAAAAACGCAATAGCACAAAAAGATATTAAAAGTTTTGAAAAAACTTATTTTGCCATATGTGAAGGAGTTATAAAAAAACAACAAACAATAAACTTGCCTATTTTAACTTTAAGCAATAATAATATTAACGAAAGAAAAAGAATTATATCTAAAGATGGAAAACCAGCAACAACAATTGCAACCCCTTTAAAGCATTTCAAAAACTATACTCTAATTTCAGCTAAATTAATTCAAGGTAGGACTCATCAAATAAGATTACATCTATCTTCAATTGGGCATCCTTTATTAGGAGACACTCTTTACGGCAAATCAAGCCCCTTCATAACTCATACCGCATTAGTTTGCAAAGAAATTTCTTTTTTTCACCCATATTTAAAAAAGGCACTAACCTTTTCAGTGCCTTTACCAGAAGATATTAAAAGTTTGTTGAATTAAATATTTCAAAAAACAATTTCGCTTAATTCTTTAATTAAAAATTTAATTGATTTTACACCTTTGCCCAAAACCTTTATTGAAGCGGTTAAAGCCTTTAAAACAATTTCATCTTCCAAACTTGAAGTTTTAATTATTGAAGTTGCAATATTTTTTAAATCTTCAATCTGCCTTGTTTCTTTATATTCATCAAGTTCACTTAATATTTGAACCGCAATCTTTTGTGAAGCCTCAAATACATTTTTATATATTGGCGAAAACACCTTTTCATCATCAAATGTTACTTCTTGACTACCCTCATTTTCAAAATCTTCATCTTCATCTTTTTCTTGAAATACATCTCCCTCTTGTTTCAAATAGCCAAAAGCTTCAGCGATAAGATTTTTAAAAGGAACAATCATTGTTTGAACAAACGCTTCAAAAGGCTTTTCTTCCCTTCCAAAAAATCTTTTTATGAAATCAGTAAAATCAATTTTTTTATTATCTATATCAGCAAGGGTACAAAATACCAATGCCACAATCTTAAATTCCTCTGTTGGCATAACACAAACAAATTGACCATGCCCATCCTGAATATACGTTCTCGCAAACTCTCTATCTCTATTATAAGATTGTAGACATTCTGCAATAAGAGAACATATTTCACTTGAATTTGCAATATCTTTTAAGAGTTTTGTTATTTTATATTCTGCAACCAAAAATTTACATGAAATCAAATCATCACAAGAATTAAAAAAATTTTCAATGCTTTTATTTTCAGCCATATTTCACCTCTATTCAATTTTATCATATTAAAAAAATATTTCAAACTAAATAATATAACTTAACAAAAAAAATTGATTTAAATAAAAAAAAATGATATTATATTAGAGTGGAAAAGATACTATCAGATAAAGAGCAAATAATTCTCGATAAACTTACAATGTTGTTTGTAATTGACAAAATGGAAATACCTTTAACAGAAGATTCAATTTTAGATATTTGCTCAATAAAAAATACATGGATAAAAAATTATATGGATTGCAAAGCTATTATACACGATATGGTTGATAGCAAACTTTTATATAAATTAAGTAGCGATGACGAAAACAAAAAGCTTTTTGCCTTAACTTATGAAGGAAGAGAATGCCTTTCTCATCTATATAGAAGAATCCCATTGCCTCTTCGCGAGGAAATTTCTTCATATCTTCAAGC
>CALWTO010000028.1 GCA_944384485.1 uncultured Clostridia bacterium | reverse complement strand
TGTAAAATTTACAATGCAAGATGCAGTAGAAAAATCTTCATTAAGTTTAATTCAAAATAAATATGAACAAACAAAAGAATCATTTTTATGGATAGATAATATCTGGATTTCTGATTCACCTTTCAATCAATCAATTGTTGATTATAATGGATTTGTTGGACAAGTTGGAAGTTCAAACATAGAAGAAGGTGAAGAAGTTATATACAATTCATTCATGACACAACTTCGTGAAACTGAAAGCAGAGCAAATGGTTATTTTATTCTTCCGTTGTTGTGTATTTTAGCTAGTGTTTTAACAACCTTATTATCTTCAAAAATCGGAAAGAATAAAAACAATCAAACAAAACAAAACAAATGGCTTTTGATTGTATTGCCAATAATATTCGGTATATTCGCTTTATTCTATAATAGCGTGTTTGCAATTTACATGCTTATAAGCCAAGTGATGACTGCAATAACATTGCCATTGCAAAATCTTATATTAAATAAAATAGAAAGTAATCGAATTAAAAAAGAAGAAAAAAAAGTAGAAGTTGATTATACAAGAAAATTTTAAAGATGGAGGGAAAAATGTTTAGTGTTGAAGGAACTGGAAAAACAATTGAAAAAGCAATAGAAAATGCTCTTTTAGAATTAAAAGCACCAAGAGAAGATGTTGATATAAAAATAATAAGCGAAGGTGGAATATTTAAAAAAGCAAAAGTTGTTGTTTCAATAAGTGAAGATGCTTTACCTAAATATGAAAAACATAAAAAATTTGTTGAAGAAGAAAAATCACAGACTGAAGATCAAATAGAAACTGCTAAAGAAGAGAAAAAAGAAGAAAAAGAAAAAGAAAAAGAAGAAAAAAAGGCTGTAAAAGAAAAAGAAAAAATTAAAAAGAAAGAAAATAAAGAGGAAGAAAAACAATTAAAAGAAGAAAAAACTTCAAAATATTGTGATCCTAAAGAATTTTTAACAGACCTTTTTGAAATCCTTGGAAAAGATGTTGAGATAACAACACTTGAAGATGAAAAGTATATAACATATATGGTTAACGGAGAAAATCTTGGAGATGTTATTGGACATAGAGGTGAAGGATATTATTCTTTAAACACTCTATTAAAGCAAGTTTCAATAAAAAACGAGAAGAAAATTTTATTAGATGTTGGTTCATTTAGAGAAAAAAGAGTTGAAAGTCTTACTGAAACAGCAAAAAGACTTGCAAACAAGGTTGCAAAAACAGGAAGGTTTATAAAGCTTGATCCAATGAATCCTAGTGATAGAAGAATTATTCATACTGCTCTTCAAGATGACAACAGAGTGACAACTCTTAGTAAAGGCAGTGAACCAAACAGACAAGTTATAATTTTCCCAAAAGGAGATGAATAAAAAAACTTATCATAATTGATAAGTTTTTTTATTTTCCTAAACAAAATTTTGAGAATATCAAATCGATTATTGATTCATTTTCACATTCACCTGTAATTTTACCAAGACAATTCCATAAATTTTTTATTAACATAGAAATTATATCCATACTTTCATCTTTTGAATTTAAAATGTTTTCAACTATACTTTTTGCTTCAATTAAAATTTCATATTGTCTTTGATTAGCAATCATAATTTTGTTGAAATCAATATTTTTTTCTATAACCATATTATATATAGATTCTTTTAACACGTCTATATTAATTTCATCTTTAGCAGAAATTGTTATTTCATTCTCTAATTTTTGAGCAACTCTGTTACAATCAATTTTATTTACTACTATAATATGTTTTTTATTTTTTACTAAATTTAATATCTTTTTATCATAATCATTAAGCAAACGACTTCCATCTATTAAACATAAAACAATATCAGCAAACTCAATACTTTTTTGACTTTTTTCAATTCCAATTTTTTCAACTTTATCTTCAGAATCTCTTATTCCTGCAGTATCAATAAAATTAAATTTTAAATCTTTATAAAAAGTGTATTCATGGACAATATCTCTTGTTGTTCCTGCTATATCCGTAACAATGGCTTTTTCTTCGCCTATTAAAGCATTCAATAAAGAAGATTTACCAACATTTGGAGAACCTACTATTGCCACATTTACACCATGATTTATGAATTTTAAATTTTCAGCCTGATCTATGAATTCAGTTAACTTCAATTTAATATCTGTTATAGACTTAAAAATAGAGTCTTTTACAGATTTTTCAAAATCTTCTTCAGGATAATCTAATGTTGCTTCAATTTGTGCTATTTGGGAAGTTAAATTGTTTTGTAGTTTTATAATGTTTTGCTTTAACTTTCCATCAGCCAAATTTAGATTTGCTTTCAATTCACTTTCACTTTCTGCATTGATTTCCCCAATAATTGCTTCTGCTTCATCAAGAGAAATTTTTCCATTTTCAAAAGCAATTTGAGAAAATTCACCAGGCCCTGCCATTTTTGCACCTTTTGAAATTAATGCATCAACTATTTTTTGTGTGAGAATTAATCCGCCATGCACTTGAAACTCAATCATATCTTCGCCTGTATAAGAATATGGGGCTTTAAAATACACCATAAAACATTTTTCATGGCTGTTTTTGTCAAAAGTAAAATGACCCAAATATAAGTAATTTGGAACAATATTTGTAAAATTTAATTTTTTTGAAGAAAAAAAAGATTGAGCAATATTTAAAGACTGGCTACCACTCATTCTAACTATACTTATAGCACCCTTTCCTAAAGGCGTAGAAATTGCAACTATTGTTTTATCCATAGCGTAATTATATCATATAAAACTAAATTTGAAAAGTGTTTTACAAGTATAATTTTATAAAAATATAAAATGTAACAACAGCATAAAAGTATTTATGCAAGATGTTTAATCGCTTTATTATTAAGATAAATGTTATTATAAAATAACAAAATTATTGTTAAAAAAATTAACAAATATGGTTTTCTCTTTCTATTAAATTTTTGATTTTATTGTATTTATCAATAGTTTCAAAGAGATACTTTTCTTTACCTGAAGCATCAAGTTTCATTAACTTATTTTCATCCATTAGATATTTCATTGGGTTTAAAGTATATGTATCATTATTTATAAGATCTTTTACTCTTTGATAAAATAATTGGTCATTTTCATCAATTACTTTTACAGATGTGTTTGGTTGACTTATTTTATTGTTTTTATTTATAAGTCTATTTTTTGCTTTTAAAGCCAATGCTTTTAATAAATCTGATTTCATAATATTCTCCTTTTTTAAGCAAATATAGTTTACAATAATTTTAATATATTTCCTAATAGTATTTTGACTAAATAAAAATTATATTGTCGATTTATGTATGTTATTCAAGACAAAATGTAGTTTTTTAAAAATTATTTTTAAAATATAATTGTTTTTAAATATCTTATCATAAAAGATTGTTCAACAAAAATATTCACAATTTTTATTATTGTGAAAAATAAAAATTTTTTATTTGTAAAAAACCTTTGTATTTAAGATTATTTGTAAAATATTTTTATTAAATAAAAAAGCACAACTAAATGTTGTGCTTAAAATTTTGACCATCTTTTAAAATTCTTCATTTAATATTTGAAAATATGCTTGTGGATGGTTACATACAGGGCAAACTTTTGGTGGTTCTTTTCCTACGTATACATGACCACAGTTTCTGCAAATCCAAACTTTTTCTTCAGTTTTAGAAAATACAGTATTGTTTTTTACATTTTTCAACAATTCATTATATCTTTCTTCATGTCTTTTTTCAATAGCTGCAACGCCTTCGAATTTTTCGGCAATTTCAATAAAACCTTCTTCTCTTGCCTCTTCTGCCATTCTTTTATACATGTCAGTCCATTCGCCGTTTTCACCTTTTGCTGCATCTAAAAGATTTTCTGCGGTTTTAGGAACAGAACCCCCATGTAATTCTTTAAACCACATTTTTGCATGTTCCTTTTCGTTGTTTGCAGTTTCTTCAAATATAGCTGCGATTTGTTCATATCCTTCTTTTTTTGCTACAGAAGCGTAGTATGTGTATTTATTTCTTGCTTGGCTTTCTCCTGCAAAAGCCTCCATAAGATTTTTTTCTGTTTTTGTTCCTTTTAAGTTTTTCATAATTACCTCCAGTAAAAGTATAGCATAAACTTTAAAAATATCAAAACATTTATTTAAAGTTTTTAATATTATAGAACAGTCTTTATAATTAAAAATTTATATGCACTTGCAATATTTTTATAATTTATTACTAAAAAATGTTTCACGTGAAACATTTTTAATGATGTTTAGTTAAGGATTAAATTTTAAAAAGTTTATTATAACTTATGATTATAAGTTCTTCGTTTTATTGAAGACACAATAGAATAAATGTGAATCTTGTTTTAAGATAAAAAATGTTTCACGTGAAACATTTTTTAATCATATACGAAACTTTTTAATGATTTATATTTATTGATTTATAGTAAATCAAATTAAAAATACAAGCACTGCTTGTATTTTTAATTGTTTGGATGTCTTTTATTGTAATTTCTCAAATCGCCCAAAGTAATTTCTTTTTTCTTTAACAATTCGATTAAGTCTGCTATTCTATCTAGATCATCTCTAGAATAATAATCTAAATAAATTCTTCCTTTATTATCGTTTCCTATTGCGGAAACTTTTGTTGCAAATACTCTTTGCATGTCCATTATCAATTCTTTTAATTCCAATGATTGTTCCGAAACTTTTGTTGCTTTTGGTTTGTTTGGATTTAAATAATTTCTTACAGCTTTTTCTAGATCACGTACAGACATTTTGCCATCAGCTGCTTGTTTTGCTAATTTTATTTGTGTTGTTGTATCATCAACTGAAACCAACGTCTTTGCGTGCCCGCTTGAAAGTCTGCCTTCTTCCACCATTTTTATAACGTCTGGGTATAAACTTAAAAGTCTTAATGTGTTTGCAATATTTGAACGGCTTTTACCAATTCTTTCTGAAACAACTTCCTGTGTTAAATTGTATTCTTCCATTAATTGTTTAATAGCGCGTGCTGCTTCAATTGGGTTTAAATCTTCGCGCTGTAAATTTTCAATAATAGAAATTTCTTTTATTTGTTTGTCTGTGTAGTTTTTTATAACCACAGGAACTTTTGAAAGACCTGCAATTTTTGAAGCTCTCCATCTTCTTTCACCTGCTATTATCATATATTGGTCATCATCTATTTTGTTAACAACTAATGGTTGAATTACGCCGTGAACACTTATTGAGTTTGCAAGTTCTTGTAATGCATTTTCATCGAAATGTTTTCTTGGTTGATTTGGATTTGGAACAATTTTTGATATTTCAATTTCATCAACGTCTTTTGTTGTTTCTTTAAATTGTTTTCTTACAGCAACATCTTCTACTTTCTCATTGTCATAAAAAGCAAACAAAGATTCAAGTCCTCTTCCTAGTCCTTTCTTTTTATCCATTATCTTCTTCTCCTCTTAATTTTATTTTTGTATCTTTTGTAATTGGTGTATATTTTACTTTATTTCTATCTAAGAATTCTTCTGCTAATGACATATACGCTTCAGCACCTTTTGAACTTGGCTCATAAATCATTATAGGTTCCCCGTGGCTTGGTGCCTCTGCTAATCTTATATTTCTTGGAATGTATGTAAAGAAAACTTTTTTGCCGAAAAATTTTATAATTTCATCGCTGACTTGATTTGTTAAATTCGAACGCTTGTCTTTCATTGTCATTACAACACCTTCAACATCAATATTAGGATTTAAATGATATTTTATAAGTCTAATTGTGTTCATAAGTTGAGTTATACCCATAAGAGGATAAAATTCACATTGGATTGGGATAATTACTGAGTCACATGCTGTTAAAGCGTTTACTGTAATTAATCCTAACGAAGGAGGACAATCAATCATTATGAAATCATAACTATCACGCAGATTATCTAATATTTGTTTGATTATTTTCTCTCTTTGTGGCATTTGGACCATTTCAATTTCCGCTCCTGCTAAATCCACGGTAGAAGGCAAAATATCTAGATTTTCCATTAAAGAATGTTGTATAACTTCTTCAGGTTGGCAATCTCCAGAAATTAAATCATAGACAGTTTTCATGTCGCTTTCTTTGTCAATTCCTAAACCGCTTGTGGCGTTTCCTTGAGGATCAAGATCTACAACCAAACATTTTTTACCCATTGCACAAACATAAGCAGAAAGATTTATGCAAGTTGTAGTTTTTCCTACGCCCCCCTTTTGATTTGCAAATGCTATAATTTTTCCCATAGTTTTTTCCTTTTATTTTTTTGCGTTATCTAAATCTTAATTTAATTATATTTTTATAACAATATTAAAAACTCAAATAAACACAATTATTAATTATATAATATCACAAATTAAAATTAAATTAAAGAAAAAACTAAAAAAAGATATAAAAATTAAAAAATTTTTGTGATTTTAATGTTGTTTGAGATGTTTTACAAATAAAAATTTATATGATATAATAAAAAAAATGAAAATCAAAAGTTTAAAATTAACTAATTTTAGATCTTATTCAAATCAAGCTTTTGAGTTTGATGATAAGTTAAATATATTGGTTGGGGCAAATGCTCAAGGTAAAACGAATGTTCTTGAAGCTATTTTTTTTGCAGTAATAGGAAAGAGTTTTCGTTCGAACAAAGAAAAAGAAGTAATTAAATGGAATGAAGAAAAATCAAAGGTGGAAGCTATTTTTGAAAACAAGTTTCGAGAAATTAAAATTGAAATTTTTTTTGATAAGTTACGCAAAAAAACAATTCTTGTTGATGGTATTGGGTTGAAAAAAGTAGGAGAGTTGTTGGGAAGAACTAATGCTGTATTTTTTTCTCCAAATGAATTAAAACTGGTTAAAGAAAGTCCAGAAGACAGACGAAAATTTTTAAATATTGCTATTTCTCAAATAAATAAAAGATATTTTTACATGCTTGGCAGATATGAAAAAATTCTGGCAAATAGAAATAAACTTTTAAAAGAAAGCCAAGATATAAATGTTTTAAAAGAAACCATTGATATTTGGGACAGGGTAATTGCCGATGTTGCAGAAAAAATATTTTTAGAAAGAAAAAATTTTATTGATGAACTTTCTGGCTATGCAACGAAAGCACATGAATATCTTTCTGGAAATAGTGAAAAATTAATTGTTGAATATGTAAGTGACTTTAAAGAAGATTACAAAAAAAATATGATGAAATCATTACAAAAAAATTTGCTTAAAGATTATAAACTAGGTTATACAACAGTCGGTATTCATCGAGATGATTTAAATTTATTTGTAAACGGAAATGAAGTGAAGAGTTTTGGTTCGCAAGGTCAGCAAAGAACTGTAGCTTTGTCTTTGAAATTGGCAGAACTTGAATGTAATAAAAACAGAACAGGAGAATATCCTATATTATTACTTGATGATGTTTTTAGTGAGCTTGATAGTGATAGAAGAAACCGTTTATTAAATTTTACAAAAAAAACACAAACAATTATAACTTGTACGGAAATTAATGAAAAAAATAAATCAAAAATAATAAATATTAAAAAAAACATTTAAAAATAATAAAAAAATTAAATAAAATATTAAAAAAATAAAAAATTAAATGAAAAAATTGTTTTTTGCAACAAAAAAAAATAAACAAATAAACAAAAAAATTCTTTACCTTTAAAACAAAGGTAAAGAATTTTTTCAAATTATTGAAAATTATTTAAAATTTTAAATAAATTTAATTAAAAATTTTATTTTTTTAATTTTTTTTAATATTTCATTATTTATAAAATATTTTTATTTTTTTAAAAAATTCGCATAATTTATTCCAATTAAATTTTTCATTTTTGAAATTGTTTTTTGTGCGACTTCTCGTGCTTTTTGACTATTTTTAAACAAAATTTCATAAACAGAATCTATATCTTTTTCAAGTTCCTTTCTTTTTTCTCTAATTGGAGTTAAAAGTTCTTGAACTATATCGTTTAAGAACAATTTAACTTTAACATCGCCAAGCCCACCTCTTTGATAATGCTCTTTAAGTTCATCAAGATTTTTATATTGAGGTAAAAATTTAGCAAAATGTTTTTCTTCGCAAAATGCATCTAAATATGAGAATACAATATTACCTTCAATTTGTCCAGGATCAGAAATTTTTATATGATTTGGATCTGTGTAAGCTGACATAATCTTTTCTCTTACGGTTTTTTCATCGTCGCATAAGTATATACAATTTCCTAAAGATTTTGACATTTTTAATTTTCCATCTAATCCCGGAAGTCTTGCACAAATCTTTTTCTTTGGCAGGAGAGCTTCAACATTTCCAAACAATTCTCCATAAGTATTATTGAAAGTATGTGCAATTTCTCTAGTTTGCTCTATCATAGGAAGTTGGTCTTCACCTACCGGAATAAGGTTGGCATTAAAAGCTAAAATATCGGCTGCTTGTGAAACTGGATAATTTAAAAATCCTATTGGAATAGATTTTTCAAATTTTCTTTGTTTTATCTCATCTTTTATAGTTGGATTTCTTTGTAATCTAGAAAGTGATACTAAATTCATAAAATAGCCAGTTATTTCAAACAATTCTGGTACCATTGATTGAATGAAAACACATACTTTTTCAGGGTCAATTCCAGCAGAAATGTAATCTATTGCTACTTGAATTAAATTGTTTTTAACTTTGTCTGTGTTTTTTGCGTTGTCAGTCAATGCTTGAGTGTCTGCAATCATGATATAATATTTATCAAAGTCGCCCTGATTTTGAAGTTCAATTCTTGTTTTTAAACTTCCAACATAATGCCCTAAATGCAGATTCCCAGTTGGTCTATCTCCTGTTAAAATGATCTTCCCCATGCTTTTCTCCTTAAATTATTTTAATTTTTAAGATCAAAAAATGATAATTAAATTATAAATTTTGGAATTAAAATGTCAAGCAAATTCTATTTTTTTAAAGTCTTATTTTTTTTAAAAAAATTAAATTTGAAAAAATTTATAAAAATTTACGAAAAAATCATAAAAAATCATAAAAAAATCAAAAAAACAAGAAAAATAAAAAAATCTATAAAATATATTGTGTTTTTTAATAGTTTCTTCTTTTTTAATTTTTTATTTTTTTGACATGAAAAAAAACAACAATTTTGTCGTAAAAGTGATTAATTTATTTGATTTTGTTTATAAATAAATATATAATATATGTGTATTGAACTTATAAAAAATTGCAAAATAATTTTATGAGTTTTAAGGAGAGAAATATGTTTAGGAAATTATCAAAAGGATTATCATTTTTAGCTCTTGTTATTTTGAGCTTGGGGGCAGTATTTTTTATGCCTTCATTCTTTAAACAAACAAAGGCAAACGAAAGTGAAAATAATTT
>CALWTO010000027.1 GCA_944384485.1 uncultured Clostridia bacterium | reverse complement strand
CAAATTGTTCAATTTCCATAATTGAAAACAATTTCATTTCAAAATATTTTGAAAGTATTTGATCTATTTTATCAAATGAAAATTTTCCGTTTTTCTTTATTTTTTTTGCAACATATAAGATTGCATCAATATTAAAGCCCAAGTCATTTGTCCATTTGTCAAATAAAGCACGTTCTTCAACATAAGCATTTCTTTTTAACCCGACAGCTTTTAATATCTTTTGAATTTCATCTTCTTTTTGTTCAAACGATGTTAATTTTTCTTCAACTTGGAATGCAGTTGTGATTCCTTCATTTGCCCAATTTTTTGCAACAGTTAAAATATAATTGTAGCCGACTGCACTTTTTTTGCTGTCAACGCAATATTTCATAATCATTAAAAGGGCTTCTTGTTCTACATGATATCTTTCTAAAAAGTCGTAATATTCTCCATATTCAGTTTTTGATATTTCTCTTTTGCCTTCAAATATTTCTTGTGCTTGTTGATTGAAAACTTGATATTTTTCTGGCTTATATAATTTGTTTGCGGACAACACGTTATTTAAAGGTATGTATCTAATTTGCACAGGAACGGTTTTTAAAACTTGAACAAGGCCTTGTTCTTGCCAATATTCAAAAGCAGAAAGCACATCATCTTGACTCATGTTTAATTGATTAGCAAAACTTTCAATAGTGTTGTCAAAGGATGAAGGGGAAGAACATTTATAAAGTCCAAAAAGATAAACTTTTACAGAGATAGGATCGGCAAAAGGAAGATAATCATTTATAAAAATATTATCCACTTCAGTTTTTGAACTTGCTATGTATTCAGTTGAATATTTACAAAAAGCCATATTTTTTTCTCCAACAAAATAATAACACAAAAACTTGTATTTTACAACTTTTTTGATAAATGATTTTTTAAGTCATAACTTTAATATTAATTTTGTATATTAAACTATGAAAAATTTTTTTAAAATTTATAAATACAAAATACTTATTGGCTTAATAGTATTAGGATTAATCGTAGCAATTCCTTTTTCTTTTCAAAATAGTGAAGCAATAGAAAATTATAGCACCTATAAATTAAATCTTGTTTTTAATGAAGAAGAAATGTCTTTATCCGGAAAGGAAGAAGTGACCTATGTAAACAATTCTCAAAATGCTTTTTCCTCTCTTTATTTTCATTTGTATCCTAACGCTTTTAGAGAAGGAGCAAATGTAAAAGTTGTTTCTTCAAATAATTTTGATGAAGCATTTCCAAATGGGGCAAGTTATGGAAATATAGAGATAGAAAATGTATACAATGAATTTGGTAATTTGCAATTTCAAATTACTGGGGATGATTTAAACATTTTAAAAGTTGACTTGCTTGAAGATTTATATCCTGACGAAACAGTTGAAATAAAAATTGATTTTACAGTTGTTTTACCAAATGCCAATCACAGATTTGGTTATGGAGAAAGCACAATCAATCTAGGCAATTTCTATCCTATAGCTTGTGTTTATGAGGATGGAAAAGGATTTTTTACAAAACCTTATCATTCAAATGGTGATCCGTTTTATAGTGATGTTGCAAATTATATTGTCAATTTAACCTGTTCAAATGATTTAATAGTTGCGTCAAGTGGTGAAGTTTGTGATAAAATTGAAGAAGGGCAAAGTTCAGTTTACTCTATGAAAGGTGATAAAATAAGAGATTTTTGTATTGTGTTGTCAAATAATTTTGAAAAAGTTTCTACTGAAATAGATGGCATAAAAATAAATTATTATGGCTACAAAAATGATAGTGATTTACAAGAAAATTTGGATTTTTCAAAAGATTGTTTGCAAACTTATAATTCCCTTTTTGGTAAATATCCATATAAAGAACTAAATATTGTAAAATCAAACTTTGTACATGGAGGAATGGAATGGCCAAATCTGGTCATGATTAGCGATAATATTTCAAATAGTGAAGATTTTAAATATGTTATTGCTCATGAAATTGCTCATCAATGGTGGTATGGGGTTGTAGGAAACAATCAATATGATCATGCATGGATTGATGAAGGTTTGACAGAATATAGCACATATCTTTTTTATCAAAACAATCCAGAGTATGGTTTAAATTATGAAGAAATGATAAAAAATGCTAGTGAAAACTACAAATTTTTTGTAAAAATTTATAATCAAGTAAATGGCGAAGTTGATACAAGCATGGATAGAGCGTTAAATGAATTTAAAACTGAGCCAGAATATGTTCAATTAACTTATACAAAAGGTGTTTTGCTTTTTGATAGTTTAAGACAAAACATGGGTGACAGAAAATTTTTCAAAGCGTTAAAAAATTTTTATGAGAATTATAAATTTCAAAACGTTTCACCTGAAATTTTAATCGCTTCTTTTAGTGCTTCGGCGGGTAACAATTTGGAAAATTTTATATATAGTTGGATCAATGGGGAAGTAGTGATAATGTAAAAAAGCAGGTTTTTAAACCTGCTTTTCATTTTCATTTATGCTTGCTCTTAATATGTTTTGATAGTCATCGCTATAACAAGAAATCAATTTTTCAAATTCATTTTCGCTTATTTGGTTTGCATTATAAAGTGCAATTTCAACACTTCCATAAATTCCATTTTGTTTTTGATAATTTTTAACTTCTTCACTTGCTTTTAGCATGCTGTCATGAGTTCCTGTGTCAAGCCAAATGCAGTTGGGGCTTAACTGTTCTGCTTTAGCTTTATTTTTTTTAATATACATATTTACTAGATCTGTTATTTCATATTCACCGCGAATTGAAGGTTTGATTTTTTTTATCATTTCAAAAGCATTTTTATCAAACATCATAAGTCCTGTCATAACTAAATCACTTTTAGGGCACATCGGCTTTTCTTCAATTGAAATCAAATTGCCCAAATTATCTTTTTCTATAACTCCGAAACTTTGGGGATTGTTTACATTTTTGCCAAAAACAGTTGCTCCATTTAGTTCGTTTTTTGCTTTGTTTAAAATTGGAATTAAATTTTTGTCAATCATTAAATTGTCTCCAAATATCAATATTGTTTCATCATCTTGACAAAAATTTTTTACTGCGTTAAATGCATAAGCGGTTCCAAGAGTTTTATTTTCTACAACCAAGTTTATATTTAATGTTCCAATTTTGTTATATTTTTTAAAAAGGTTTTCAAAGATAGGTTTATCTTTGCTTGAACAAACTATATAGATATCTTTAATACCAAATTCAATTAGAATGCTTAATGGATAAAAAATCATTGGTTTGTCATAAATAGGCAGGCACACTTTACCAATAGCATTTGTTGCAGGTCTTAATCTTTTTGCTTTTCCTGCTGTCAATATTATACCTTTCATATTAAAATACCTCTTTAAAAAAATATCATATAATATATAATATGTCAATTGTAAAATAATGAATATAGAAATTAAAATTATTAAAATCAAAAACATATTGACAAAATATGTCTTTTACTTTATAATAAATTAGGAGAAAAGTATGAGATTTATAAAAAATATAATTAAAACTTATAAAAGAGAACCTGTTGCAAAATTTTTATCAATTTCTGGATTAGCTGTTATTGCAATTGGGAGTGTTTTTGTTGCTGTTGGCAATGCGGAAATGAAAGATGCACAAAATTTAAGAAGTGCAGAGCTAGAAGAATTTAAAAGCTCACAAGAATATGTCGATTACGTTGATGAAGAAACTACAACATTAAATTTTAAACTTGAAAAAGATGAAATAACTAAAGAGCAATACAATGAAGAAATAGAGAAATTAAATGATGAAAAAGTTGTTGAGAAGGTATTAAAAAATTCTAATGATTATAAAAGTCAAGTTTCTTATGAAAAAGCACAAGATACGGTAGTAGATAGTAAAGATAAAGTCAGCGGAGGCGCTTCTTTTGCAATTCTTGGAGCTGTTTTTGGCAGTATGGGATTAACCATTGCGGCTGCAGAATGTCCAAGAAAAGAAGATGAAGAATATGAAAATTTTTAATTTTAATAAACTACACTTTGTATTACATTAAAATTTTAGCTGGAGGGTTTTATGGCGATATGGGTGTGTGGTGTGCCTAGGGCAGGGAAAACTACTTTTTGTAAAAAGTTGAAAAAAGAAAATCCAAATTTTACAATAATTGTTAGTGAAGCAATAAGAAATGCATTTCAAAAAATGGATAAAAGTCATTATAAAGAATGGGGAATCAAAACTAGCAAGCAAAGGCAAAATGATTTTCCAATTTTTTTTAAAGAATTTGTTGAATGGAATGAAAAATTTTCTGGATGTGAAACGATTGTTGACTGTGCATTAATTGATTTAGAAAAAGTTTTTGAAATTGCAGATAAAAAAGATAAGATTATCTGTTTTGGATTTGGCGGAAAAAGTGTTGAAGAAATTTTAAAAATTATTAGAAAAAGAGAGAAAGAGGAAGATTACACAAAAAATTTTTCTGACTTGCAATTGTTGAAATTCTGGGGAGATATTTCTATTCAAGATAAAAAAAATTTGGAATTTTCAAAACTTAAAAGTATAAAATATGTTGACAATTCAAATATTTAGAAGTTAAAATAATTTTTGGAAGGAGAAAAAATGCAGAAATTTAATTTTTTTAGTTATTACAAGAAAAATAAATTTTTAATTTTTTTATACTTGTTTTTCAATTTATGCTCATATGCACTTGTTTTCGTTGGTTCATTATTAAGTGCAAAAGCATTAGAGGCTGTTGCAAACTCCCAAATGCAAAAAATGCTGGGAATTTTTATTTGGTATATTTTAACTTATTGTGCAATCTCTTTACTTAACATTCCTTTAAAATACTGCTATGAAATTGTTGCGCGTAAAATCTTTATTCAAATCAAGCAGGATTTAACTCAAAGATTGTTTAAAATATCAGTGCAAAGTTATGGAGAAAATGGCGCCAGCTCTCTTGTTTCAAGAGTTTTGTCTGATTCTGAAAAAATGTTCAATAATGTAAATGCTATTGTTAATTCTGTTTTTAATGTTGTTTCAAATTTGGTAGTAATTATTTACATTATGACTTTTAATGTTTATATAGGATTGTGTATTTTAGGGTTGTTTGTTATTCTTTTTGTTTTTGACTTTTTTAGAAATAAATATAGAAAAAAGAAAAACAAAGAATTGCAAAAAATTAGTGATGACACATTTTCATATACAAACGAAATAGTAAGATCGCAATTAGATATTAAAACTTTGGGAATGGAAGAAGGACTTAAGGAAGAAACTTTTAAAAAACATAAATTGTTCCATGATGAGAATTTTGATTTTACAATGAAACATAGACTCTTATTAACTTTGCGTGGAATTTATACACACCTTGCGGTTTTAGCGATTATTTCTCTAGCAGTCTTCTTATTTGATACATATTCACTTACTTTAGTTGCTTTTCTTTATGTTTACAACAATCATTCAATTTTTGGGGCATTAACAAACAACATTAGTTCAATTCAAGATTATATTTTATCTTTCAAAGTGGCAAATGAAAGAGTAAAGGAATTATTTGATGAGGGTCTCTATCCTATTGAAACCTTCGGAGATAAAAATTTAGATGATTGTAAAGGTGAAATAGAATTTAAGAATGTAAATTTCTCTTATAATATTATTAAAACAGAAAAGGACAAAAAAGGGATATTAGTTTCTAAAATAGTAGGGAAAAAACAAATTTTAAATGATGTCTCTTTTAAAATTAATGCTGGTGATAACATAGCTTTAGTGGGGAGAAGTGGTGCAGGTAAGTCAACTATTATTTCGTTAATACCAAAATTATATGAATGTGATGAAGGGGAAGTTTTAATTGACGGAATTGATGTTAAAACTCTTTCTAAAGATAGTTTAAGAAAAAATATATGTCTAGTAAGCCAAAATCCTTATATTTTTAATATGTCAATTCGAGATAATTTATTGATGGTAAAAAAAGAAGCTACAGAAGAAGAACTTATTTCAGCGCTTAAAAATGCGAGTTTATATGACTTTGTTTCAACATTAGACAACAAACTAGATACAATTGTTGGAGAAAACGGAGTAAAACTTTCAGGTGGTCAAAAACAAAGACTAGCCATTGCTAGAGCATTTTTAAAAGATAGTAAAATTATAATATTTGATGAAAGCACTTCTTCGCTCGACAATTTTGCCCAAGAAGAAGTTAAAAATGCAATTCATAATCTTAGTGGAAACAGAACTGTTATAACTGTTGCCCATAGGCTTTCAACAATAAAGGATGCAAAAATTATATATTTTATTGATGATGGCAAGATTGTCGCAAGAGGTGATTTCAATTATTTAATGAAACATAGTAAAGAATTTTCTAATTTATTTAGTATAGAAAATTCTTAATAAAAAAAGACCTTTTCAAAGGTCTTTTTTGGTGGACTGCCGGGGGCTCGAACCCCGGACCCTTCGATTAAGAGTCGAATGCTCTACCAACTGAGCTAGCAGTCCATATTACTTTTTGTGTATAAAAAATATACACATCATTTATTACATGTGCAATTATACATTAATTTCTTTTCATTGTCAACAAATTTTTTATGTTTATACAAGCTTATTGTTCTTTATTTCGCCATAAATATTTTCAAATTCTTTTACATGTTTTTTTATTAA
>CALWTO010000026.1 GCA_944384485.1 uncultured Clostridia bacterium | reverse complement strand
TGACAGCAAGTGGGGCAGTTGATAAATTTAAATCTGGTTTAGTCGCAAACGAAACAAGTAAGGCAAATATTAAATTCAATTTGTATTTATATGTTACTTTAATTGTTTTATCAATTATCTTAATTGCAATTTCAACAACTCAAATAAAATTTTTAGCTTTAAATATTTTGCTTGCTACTTTTGCTTGTTACTATAGTGCACAATTTGTTTTGAATGGCTTTTATAGAATGGTTTATAAGCCAATAAAAAAGAACAGAAAATTTATTTAAAAAAGGAAGATTTTATGTCTTCTTTTTTTGTATTTTACTTGACAATACTCATCTTATTATGTTATAATCGCACTGTCATTGAAGACAAAATTTGCACTCAAAGAAAATTCTTTTGCAGTTGCCAAAAATTTGCATAGCCTAAAACGATATTGCTTTGCAATAAAGAATAACCATCATTATTCTGTGGTCGCAAGATTGAGCGTGAAAACTTTGGGGAAGGACAAAAACAAAAGGAGGAATTAAATATGTCAGTTATTTCAATGAAACAACTTCTTGAAGCAGGCGTTCACTTCGGACACCAAACAAGAAAATGGAACCCTAAAATGAAGAAATTTATCTTCACTGCAAGAAATGATATTCATATCATAAACTTGGAAGACACTTCAGCTCAGGTTGACAAAGCATATTTGTTTGTTCGTGATATCGTTGCTTCAGGTAAAAATGTTCTTTTTGTAGGAACTAAAAAACAAGCACAAGATGCTGTTAAAGAAGAAGCAGAAAGATGTGGAATGTATTACATCAACACTCGTTGGCTTGGAGGTTGCCTTACAAACTTCAAAACAATCAAATCAAGAATTGAAAGATTAAACAAACTTAATCAAATGGAAAAGGTTGGAGAATTTGACCTCCTTCCTAAAAAAGAAGTTACTCTTTTGAAACAAGAAAGAGACAAACTCGAAAAAAATCTTGGTGGAATCAAAGAAATGAGAGAGCTTCCAGGAGTAGTATTCGTTGTTGACCCATGCGTTGAACATATCTGCGTAAACGAATGTAAAAACTTAGGAATACCTATGGTTGGTCTTGTTGATACAAATGGAAATCCAGATGGAATAAGCATTGTTATTCCTGGAAACGATGATGCTATTCGTTCAGTTAAACTTATTGCAGCTGCAATTGCTGATGCTGTTATTGAGGCAAGAGAAGGCGTTTCTATGAAGAAAGAAGAAGAAAACGATGAAGATATTGATATCGAAAAAGTTCTTGCAGAAACAAAACCAAACTTAGAAATTGCTGAAGCAGGAGAAGAAACAAAAGTTAAAAAGCCTGCAAAGAAAAAGCCTGCAAAGAAAAAAGTTGAAACAAAAAGCGAAAATGTAGAAAAGACTGAAAACAAAGAAGAAAATCAAGATAAAAAAGGAGAATAATTATGAATTTTACAGCAAAAGACGTCGCTACTCTTAGAGCAAGAACAAATGCAGGAATGATGGACTGCAAACAAGCTTTGACAGCATGTGATGGAGATTTCGAAAAGGCAATTATATGGCTTAGAGAAAAAGGAATCGCTGCTGCCGCTAAAAAGCAATCAAGAATTGCATCAGAAGGTGTTGTAACTTCATATATTCATATGGGTGGAAAAATTGGTGTTCTTGTTGAAATCAATTGCGAAACTGATTTCGTTGCAAAAACAGACGCTTTCCAAGAAATTGGTCATGATGTTGCACTTCAAATTGCTGCATCAGCACCAAAATATGTAAGAATTGAAGAAGTTCCAGCGGAAGAACTTGAAAAAGAAAAAGAAATTTTGAGAAATCAAGCTCTCAATGAAGGAAAGCCTGCACAAATCATTGAAAAAATGGTTGAAGGCAGAGTAAAAAAATTCTATCAAGATGTTTGCCTTATGGAACAAACTTTTGTTAAAAACCCAGAAATGACAATTTCTCAATACATTAACGAAAAAACTTTACAAATTGGAGAAAAAATTTCAATTAGAAGATTTACACGTTATGAACTTGGTGAAGGTCTTGAAAAAAGAAATGACAACTTGGCAGAAGAAGTTGAAAAACAAATGAAAGGTAACAACTAAAAAATGGCTAAATTTAGCCATTTTTTTTGTAAAAATATTTTTTAAAATCACTATTAAATAGACAAAAACATTTGGAAAAATAAGAGTTTTAGTGTAAACTTATTTGCAAGGAGCACATATATATGAATGAAATGATAGAAGAAATTTTTCTTTCTTGTAAAGAAGAAATCAATAAGGCAATTAACCATCAAGTTAACGAATATATGGTGGTAAGAGCGGGTAGGGCAAATCCTCATATTTTAGATAAAGTTTTTATCGATTATTATGGCGTGCCTACACCCCTAAAAAATATGGCAAGCATAACTGTTCCAGAAGCAAGAATTTTATGCGTGTCTGTTTGGGACCAAAGCCAAGTAAAAAATGTGGTAAAGGCAATTTCTATGGCTGATATTGGAGTTACTCCAAATGATGATGGAAAAGTAATTAGACTTGTTTTTCCTATGCTTACTGAAGAGCGAAGAAGAGATCTTGTAAAAGACATTAAAAAAATTGCAGAGGAAACAAAAATAGCAGTTCGCGCAGCTAGAAGAGATGCCATCGACATGATTGACGATTTGAAAAAAGAATCACAAATCAGTGAAGATGAACAATCTTCAGCAGAAAAAGAAGTTCAAAAAATTGTAGATAATGCTTGCGATAAAATCGATGAAATCTTTAAAACAAAAGAAAAAGAAATCATGGAAGTATAGTTTTAAAGGGTATTAAATGTCAAAAAATTATTTAAATTTACTAGATCACATTGCCATAATTATGGATGGGAATGGAAGATGGGCTACAAAACGTGGATTACCAAGAAATGTTGGACATAAAGCTGGAGTAAAAGCAATTGAAAAAACAATTGATGCTTGTCTAAAATACAAAATTAAGTATTTGACTTTTTTCGCTTTTTCAACAGAAAATTGGAAAAGAGATGAAAAAGAAATTAATGGAATTTTTTCTTTACTTCGAGATTATTTGCACGATAATCCATACAATTTTAACGAAAAAGGTGTTTCAGTAAAGCATATAGGGGATCTTAATCCTTTTCCTGAAGATTTAAAAAATCAACTTCTAAAAACTGAAAAAGAAACTTCTAAAAATAAAAATATTACAGTTACCTTTGCTTTGAATTATGGCGGAAGAGATGAAGTTGTTAGGGCAATAAATAAAGTTTTAAAAAGTGACAAAAAGGGCATAACCTTTGATGAATTTAAAAAGAATCTAGATACTAAATTTTTACCAGATCCTGACCTTGTTATAAGAACAAGCGGTGAAAACAGATTATCTAATTTTATGTTGTTACAAATGGCTTATAGCGAACTTTATTTTCCAAAAGTTTTGTGGCCAGATTTTAACGAGAAAGAACTTTTAAAAGCATTAAAGGTTTTTAGCAAAAGAGAACGCAGATTTGGAGGAATAAAAAAATGAAAACAAGACTTATGACATCTATTTTAATTGTTGCTGTTCTTGCACTTGCTTTTGTTTTAAAAAGTTATGTAAGTGTCTATTTTTTTGATGCTTTAATTCTTTTTATAACAATGTTTAGTGCTTACGAAATGAGCAAACTTTTAAACAAAATGGACAAGCCAAACAATCAAATTATTTCTGTTTTATTTCCCGCTTTTTTAATGCTTGTTTTACTATTAAACATATCATTTGATAGCCAAGTAGGATTAATTTACAATTTGGTAATGTCCGTTGCTCTTATTGTTGTATTTTTTGGTGTAACATTTTTATGCTCTATAATTTCAAAAAGAAAAACTTTAAAGGAAATAAAATATAAAAAAATACAAATATCATTGTCTAAATATTCTTTTCAAAAAGCAATGAATACTGCATTCTGTTTCATATATCCATCTTTTTTAATAATGTTTATGTGTTTAATCAATCACTTTGACGAAATGACAACTTCATTTGTGAATGTAACAGAATTCGGTGGATATTTTTCTTTAGTAGTTCTTTTATTTGCGTTTTTGATTCCTGTTTTTACAGACACGTTTGCCTATCTTGTAGGGGGATTAATTGGAGGTAAAAAACTTTGTCCAAAAGTTAGTCCAAACAAAACAATTTCAGGTGCAATAGGCGGTCTTGTTTGTTGTGTATTTTTCTCTGTTGCTGTTTATTTTATAATGTTTTCTATTCCTGAACTAAAAGTTATATTCTCTCAAACTAATTTTGCATTTTGGAAAATAATTATAATTTCTCTAATAGGTTCATTTTTAGCACAATTTGGCGATTTGCTTGAAAGTCATTTTAAAAGGCAAGCAAAAGTAAAAGACAGCGGGCATTTGTTGCCTGGCCATGGAGGAATGCTCGACAGATGCGATTCATATATGTTTGTAATGCCTTATATATTCCTTGCTTTCAGTATTTTACTTCTTGCAATGTAAATCAAAAAAGATATAAAATTTTACATTTGAGCATAAACTTATAAAATAAAAATCTAAATTTTGCAAAGTTTATCTTGTGGGGGCGAATGACTGTTTTATATATCATTCTTGCAATTGTTATTCTACTTTTTATGGTTTTAGTCCATGAGTTTGGACATTACTGTGTTGGAAGAATGTTGAATTTTAAAATTAATGAATTTTCAGTAGGGTTTGGTAAAGCCCTCTTTTCTCGTAAAAACAAAAGAGGAGAGGTCATTTCTTTACGTTTATTTCCTTTGGGAGGTTACTGTGCATTTGAAGGCGAAGATGATGATGGCTCTTCAAAAGATTCATTTAACAATCAAGCACCTTGGAAAAGAATTTTAGTATTTTTTGCGGGAGTTATCTTTAACTTTGCAACTGCAGTTGTTTTTTCTTTAATTTTATTATGTACAATTGGATATGACATCCCACAGGTGACTTCTTTTGAATTTCCAAATGTAGACAGTCAACCTACAAACGGTTATGTTATAACTTCAGTCGTTGAAAATGTGAATATGGCAAATCTTACAGAAGATGAAAAGTTGCAAGCAGGTGATGTCATAATAGCAATCAACGGAGAAAAAATTGATTTTGCATACGGAGCAAATTATTCTGATTTAATTAGTGAAAATTTGACAAAAGCTGTAGAGTGGGCAAAAGAAAATAACAAACAAGTTTCCGATTATGAACTTATGACTTTTAGAGTTAGAAGAAATGGCGAAAATATAGATGTTTATTCTGGTTTTTCTGTTGTCACAAGACAAAAAGTTCTTAAAACTGATGAAAACGGATATGCCACAGAATTAGGAGAAGAAGAAATAGTATATTATTCTGGAATTTCTGCAAAAGCATATGTTCACAACTTTTGGGAAGCACTGCAGAGATGTGTACCTTTTTCATTTGGCCTTGCGTGGATTGTTTTAAAATCTCTTTGGCTTTTAATTACTTTCCAACTCCCAATTTCTGCAATAGGCGGTCCTGTAACAACTATTGCAACAATAGCATCTATTACCGAGCAAAGTTTTGCAAATATTTTAATTCTTATTCCTTTAATATCGGCCAATCTTGCAGTGTTTAATATTTTACCTTTCCCTGCACTTGATGGTTCTCATGTTGTTTTTACTGCTATTGAATGGATAAGGAAAAAACCAATAAAAAGAGAAATAGAAAACTTGATACACACCATTGGCTTACTTGTGTTATTCGGTGCTGTTATATTGATTGACATTTTACACTTTTTATTGTAAAATTTTTATATGAATGAAATTTTAAATAAACTTAATCGTGCATTTGACGATAAATATTATTTTTTAAAAATTTATAATGTGATATATGATAAAAGTGCAAATATGTGCACTTTTACTTTTCTTTTTCCTTGCAATGTTCCTGAAATTGAAAGTGAAGACAGACATAATATTGAAAAATTTATAAAAAAAGATTTAGAATTAAATTGCGAAGTAAAAATAAAGTTAAAAAAGAGTTTTCTTGACCAAATTTTAATTATGAGAGAACTGCTTTTTTATTTTATAAATTATAAAAAATCACTTTTGCCATATATATTTGAAGATAATATAACAATAAAAAACAATGAATTAAATGTAAATATCGAAATAAAGATTAACAAAGATATTTTATATATGATAGATGAAATTGAATTAAAAAATGACTTAATGAAATTTTTAAATGAAAAATTTATTGCTAATTTTGAAATATTAATAAAAGAAAATGATGACACTATTTCTACTGAAATAAATGCTCCAGATATTTTACCAGAAAATAAAAAAAGAGTTGAAAGATATAAGGTAGAAGTTTTAAAAAAAATTGTTGGTGGTGATATAATTCCTGAACCTGAATACATAAAAAACAACACAAAACCAAAAACATCTGTAATTCTTTGTGGTATTTTGACAAATATAATCAAAAAAACTTTTAAAATAAAAAAAGGAAAAAAAGCAGGGGAAGATAAAGCCCTTTATACTTTTAATATAGATGACGGAAATAAAATTGAATGTGTCTATTTTTGCTCAAAAACAAATGAAAAAATTATGGACAGTTTAGAAGAAGGTATGCTTGTTTTATGTGTTGGAGATTTAAACATCGGTTTAAGCGGAAATTTAACTTATTACATAAGAAAAATGTCCTGGGTGTCAATTAAAGAAGATCAAAATTTTGAAAAAAAAGAAACAGAAATTAAACAATTTAAACACAAAACGGTAGTCGTTCCAGAGAAATTATATTTACAATCTCAATCATTTTTGTTTGATGAAAAAATACTTTATAACGAAAATGTTCAAAATAAAAACATTGTTGTTTTTGATATTGAAACAACAGGTCTTAATCCAGAAGAAGATGAAATAACAGAAATAGGTGCAATAAAAATTGAAAATGGAATTATTACTGAAAAGTTTGTTAGTTATGTAAAACCTACAATTTCTATTCCTTTAGAAGTTCAAAAACTTACAAATATAACTGATGATATGGTTAAAAATGCCCCAAATATAAATGATGTTATATTTGATTTTTATAAGTTCGCAGATAATTGTGTTTTATCAGGCCACAATATCATTGGATTTGATTTTAAGTTTATAAAAAAAGCAGGAGAAAATATCGGCTTAAATTTTTCAAACAAATTGCTTGATACATTAATTCTTGCTCGTTCATCTTCTTTAAGACTTCCTAACTATAAACTTGGAACTATTGTCAATGCATTAGGTTTGACACTAGAAGCGGCACATAGAGCATATAATGATGCATTTGCTACCGCACAAGTGCTACTAGAATTATGTAAAATAAAAAAATAATTTAAAATATACTTGATTTTATTTACTTTATTTGATATAATAAACTTGACTAGATGTTGTGGGGAGTGAGCAGATTTTGTTCACTCCCTGCTTCATAAATATAGGAGGTTAAATTTGGCAAGCAAGGTTAAAACAATTTGCGAAGAAAAAATTGTTCCCGTTATTGAAAAAATGGGCTTTGAAGTTGTTGATATTGAGTATACAAAAAAAGCAGATGGTATGAATTTGACTTTCTTTATTGATAACGATAAAGGAATAGAAATCAATGACTGTGAAAATGTTAGCAAAATTATAGATCCTATTCTTGATGAAGTTGATCCAACAGAAGGACAACCATACATTTTAAATGTTAGTTCTCCAGGAATAGATAGACCATTAAAAACAAATAGGGATTTCGAAAGAAATTTAGGAAAAGAAATTTCTATTACGCTTTTCTCAAAACAAGATGGCTGTAAAAACTTTGACGGAATATTAAGGTCTTATAATGAAAATCAAGTTA
The DNA here is from genome assembly GCA_944384485.1 of uncultured Clostridia bacterium. Classification (GTDB taxonomy): domain Bacteria; phylum Bacillota; class Clostridia; order Christensenellales; family UBA1242; genus Caccovivens. Next base: position 2,556 of record CALWTO010000026.1, on the reverse strand, counting down.
CTATTGAAATTTTAACAAACAAAAAAAGTAAAAAACTTGTCGAAGGTCAAAAACTTTCTTTTGAAAAATCAAAAATCGCACATATCGTGCCAATAATTAAATTTTAAGGAGATAATAAAAATGATAAATAAAGATTTCTTTCAAGCATTAGATGACTTACAAACAGAAAAGAAAATTGATAAAGAGGCTTTTTTGCAAACTCTTGAAACAGCATTGACTTCTGCCTACAAAAAAATGTATGGTGAAGCAAAAAGTGCTATGGTTAAATTAAATCCAGAAAAAAATACAATAAAAATCTATTCTTACAAAACAATTGTTGACCAAGTAGAAGATCCAGACAAAGAGATTTCTTTAAGCGAAGCAAGACTTATAAAAAAATCTTTTAAAATTGGTGACATAGTTCAAACTGAAGAATCAACAAAAGACTTTGGAAGAATTGCCGCACAAACAGCAAAACAAGTTGTGATGCAAAAATTGAAAGAAATGGAAAGACAAAATGCCCTTGCCGAACTTTCTGAAAAAGAAGATGAACTTCTTACAACAATTGTTAAAAGAATTGATAATGGCACAGTTTATGTACAAATCTCAAATTCTCATACTGAAGGTGTTATGCTTCCAAATGATCAAATTCCTGGCGAAAAATTTAATGTAGGCGACAGGGTGAAGGTATATGTTAAAAAGATTAAAGATTCGTTTAAAGGCACACAAATTCAAGTTACAAGAAGCAATATAGGATTTGTCAGAAAACTTTTTGAACTTGAAATTCCGGAGGTAGCAAATGGTGATATTGTTATAAAAAATATCTCTAGAGATCCAGGAAACAGGACAAAAGTTTCGGTTTATGCCTCAAAACAAAATATAGATCCTATCGGAACATGTGTTGGTTTTCATGGACAAAGAATTGACACAATTGTTTCAGAGTTAAATGGCGAAAAAATTGACTTAATTGAATATACTGAAGATCCTCTTGAATATATTGCTAGAGCATTAAGCCCTGCACAAGTTTTAAGCGTTGAAACAAATGAAAGTTTGAAGGCTTCAAGAGTAATTGTTCCTGATGACAAATTGTCTTTAGCTATAGGTAAAAATGGACAAAATGTACGCTTGGCAGCAAGATTAACAGGATGGAAAATTGAAGTTAAACCAGAAAGTTCTGTTACTCAAAATGTTACAACAAAAGAACCTGAGTATGAATTAACAGAGTTAAGTGATGATTCGTTTGAAGGACTGGGTGATCTTGAAGAACTTGAAGACTTAACTCCAATTGATGATGAAGAATAATTTCAAAAGGAAATTTTATGAAAGAAAAGTTAAGAATGTGTTTGGCTTGCAGGAATATGTTTGACAAAAAAGAATTGGTAAGGATTGTTAAAAATAAAGAAGGTCAAATTTTTATTGATGAAACAGGCAAGCAAAACGGTCGAGGTGCATATATTTGCAAAAATCCAGAATGTTTAAAAAAAATGGAAAAACAAAAACTTTTAAACAAAGCATTTAAAACAGTTGTTGATGAAAAATTATATAAAAATTTGGAGGAATATATTGCAAATAGATAAACTTAAAGGTTATTTAAATATTTGTAAAAAAGCCAATTATATTATTATAGGTGGTGAAAATCTTAAATATTATGATAAAAAATTATTTTTAATTTTGTATGACAAGAGTGCTAAAAAAAACACATTAAAAATTTTAGATAATTTTAAAGATAAAAACATAAATATTATTGAAATTGAAAATTTAGACAACCTTTTAAATATTGAATCTTGCAAAATTGTAGGAATAAAAAATAAAAGTTTAAGTGAAATCATAATTAATATAATAAAAAATAATGAAAATTAAAGGAGATTATTTTGGCAAATCAAGGATTAAACAATTTAAAAATCATACATGACATGCAAAAAGAAGGATTAATCAACGAGATTATAAAAGATGTTAAACAATCTAAAGCTCTTGTTGATGCTTTTGCTGTAAAATTACAGGCAAGAAAAAAGAGTATTGAAGAAGAAATCGTAAACAAACAAAAAGCAATTTCGCAAAGCAAAATTGACGAAAAAGAAGAAAAAAAAGTGGTTGCAAGAGAAGTCCAGTCAAAGCCACTAGTTTTTTCTGACAAACCAAGCCAAAATAACAACTTTAGAAAATTTGATAATAATCAAAGCAATAAATTTAATGGCCAAAAAACAAATTTTAATAGAGATAGGGAAAACAGAAATCAAAACCAAAATCAACGCAAAGATGGTTTCAAAAATGGTAGTTTCCAAAATCAAAAACAGCCATTTAATAAACAAAATTTAAATAGAAAAGGTCAAAATAATTTTGTTTCAACAAAAACAAACAACTTTCGTTCTTTTGCTAGCGAAGATGTTCCTGAAATTGATATAAAAGCAGAAAGAAATTTTGCTAATAAAGCAAAATTTGCTCAAAAACATTCTTCTTCAAATGAAGAAAAAAAGCCTCAAAACAAAAAAGTTAATAAAACAAGAAAGAACAAAATATTTATTAAAGAAGAAAATGGATAAGAAGAAATATATTTTAGATAAAGAAAAAGAGAAGTAA
>CALWTO010000025.1 GCA_944384485.1 uncultured Clostridia bacterium | reverse complement strand
GACATTGAAGAAAGTCTGCATTTATGTGAAGAAAAGTTTGAACAAGCTAAAATTGAAACTTTGTTGTCTGGGAAATACGACAGTTATGATGCAATTGTGACTTTACATTCTGGTGCAGGTGGGACTGAAGCATGTGATTGGACAGATATGCTTTGGCGTATGTATAAGATGTATTGTGAAAAAGACGACTGGAAAATAAAGGTTTTGGATGTTCTTGATGGAGATGGCGCTGGGCTCAAATCTATCACTTTTGAAGTTGACGGCGAAAATGCTTATGGATTTTTAAAATGCGAAAAGGGGGTTCACAGATTGGTAAGAATTTCGCCTTTTGATTCCAATGCTAGACGACATACATCTTTTGCAAGTGTTGAAGTTATGCCAAAAATAGAAGAGAAGCCAGACATAGAGATTAGACCCGAAGATTTGAAAGTTGATACTTATAGGGCTTCTGGTGCTGGTGGACAACACGTTAACAAAACAGAGAGCGCTATAAGAATTACTCACTTGCCTACAGGAATTATTGTTGCTTGCCAAAATGAGCGTTCGCAAATTCAAAACAGAGAAATGGCAATGCAAATGCTTTACTCAAAGCTTGTTGAACTTGAGGAAGCCAAAGAAATGGAAGAAATGGCAAAAGTTCGAGGAGAGATAAAAAAAATAGAATGGGGAAGCCAAATACGAAGTTATGTTTTTTGTCCTTATACACTTGTTAAAGACCACAGAACAGGGTATGAAGACAGCAATATCGCAAGTGTAATGGATGGCAACATTCAAGAATTTATAAATGAATATTTAAAAAAGACAGGAATTTAGTTCCCGTCTTTTTTCTCTTTTTTCATGTTTTTAATATTCTTTGTGTTTTTCTTTTTGTAAAAAATTATGGCCGTAATTGTTAAACCCGCAATTATTAAAGCGCTTGTCACAATCGCCCATAACCAATTATTATTTGAAGGAGATTGTTCTGTTGTGTCATTCTCATCTTGAGAAGGAGAGGTTATATCTTCGCTTGGAGTTTGGCTGTTTGAAAAATCATTGTCTATTGATGGTGTGGAATTATCTGGGTTTTCTTCAACAGGATTATATAAAACGCTGTTTATTGCCTCTACTAAATATGGTATAGAATTGAACACATAATCTTTTTCAATCAAGTATGTTCCCATTTCAAATAGCAAGCAAGTTTCTTTTAATGATTGGTTATAGTGTCCACTTCCGCTGTATATATCTGAAAATAGCCATGGATAAAGAGAATTTCCTGTAGCAAAAAGTGTTTTTGCAAATTCATAATTCTTTTGATAATTTGGGTTGCTTTTTCCTACAACTATACGAATTTTGCTTAAATTTTTTCCGTTTTGATTAGTATAATAATAACTTTTGCTTACTCCATCTCTATGTATATCGAATTGCGCATCAGGATTGTAAGTATTAAAAAGTTTTGTTGCTGTTAAGCCAGAACGAGAATATGCTGAAGAATTGTGTGGAATATGCAATGTTTCATCTAAAATTACATTATAATTAGCTTTTTCAAGTTCGGCTTTCAGTTCTTTTGCCACATCGTGTATTCCGCCTGCACCATAAATTGAATCATAACCATCAGTTGGCGTATAACTTTCATCATTATGTGTCATATATAAGCAAATTGTTTGAGGAAAGTTTGAAGCATTTAAAGTCTTTGCGTTTGTCAATTCTTTTGTTTTTACTATTTTTAAATTCCCTATTTTTCTTGCATATGCTTTATTGCCATCAATTTCATAAACTTCATATTCTTCAAGGTCAGCAGTTATAAAAGAATCGCCAATTTCAACTGAACTTTTTTCCATTATTTGTCGGTTGTTTTGATCATAAATAATGTAACTATCACTTGTTTCGCCGTCAATAGCAAACACCTGCCCAATAGGTAAAGAAATGGTCAAAGTAATTAGTAATATAAATATAAAAAGTGTTCTTATTTTCATATGTTTAGTTTGTTTAATAATTTTAAAATAATACTTATTTATATTTTTAAATTTTAAATGGTTGCTTTTGTGTTTGCTTTTTGATATAATAATTTCACTATGAAATACTTTGAAAGAATGAAAGAAAAATTTGAAAAATTGCAAAATAAAAAAGATGTGATTATCCTTTCTATTGAATCATCATGTGATGAAACAAGCATTGCTGTCGTAAAAAATGGAAGGGAAATTTTGTCAAATATTATTGCTTCTCAAATTGAAATCCATAGAAGATTTGGTGGAGTTGTTCCTGAAGTTGCTTCGAGAAATCATATTTTGGCGATTTCTAATATTTTCAAGCAAGCAATAGAACAAGCAGGTATAGAAAAAAGCGACATTGATGCTGTTGCAGTGACTTATGGTGCTGGTCTTGTTGGGGCTTTGCTTGTTGGCGTAAATTTTGCAAAGGCTCTTGCTTATTCTTTGGATGTTCCACTTATTGCGGTTAGTCATGTGCATGGTCACATTGCTGGGAATTATGTTTCTCATGCCAAACTAGAACCTCCATTCTTATGTTTAATGGTTAGTGGAGGACATTGTGCAATATTGAGAGTTGAAGATTATAATTCTTTTAAACTTATAGGCTCAACAGTAGATGATGCTGTTGGTGAATGTTTTGATAAAGTTGCAAGAGTTTTGTCGCTTCCTTATCCCGGTGGACCAGAAATTGATAAACTTGCAAAAGAAGGACATAAAACACATAACTTTGTTGTTTCAAATAGTTTGAAAAATACATTTAATTTTTCTTTTAGTGGAATAAAAACCGCAGTTGTAAATTATGTTCACAATATGGAGCAGAAAGGAGAAAAAATCAACAAGGCTGATATAGCATTTTCATTTCAAGATGATGTGACAAATGAACTTGTTGAAAAAACTGTTCGAGCTTGTAAAGAACAGGGTTTAAATAAAATCATTGTGGCAGGCGGAGTTGGGGCAAATTCTATGTTAAGAGAAAAGTTTGAAAAAGCATGTGCTAATGATGGTTTTGAATTTTTCTCTCCTGTTTTAAAATTATGTACTGACAATGCTGCTATGATTGGTTCGGCTAGTTACTACATGATGAAAGACGGGCTTGGACTTGCAGACCTTTCTTTAACTGCGAAGGCTACCGTTGGATTATAGGAGATAATATGTCAGTTAAAGAAAAAGATAATGGCTTAAAGATAAAATTACAAAGTATTTTTAGTAGTTATAAATGGTATGAAATTTTATTTTATTTTATTGGTGTTTTTGCAATCATTCTCGTTTCTATTTTTTGCAAAAGTTCGATTTTAACTATATTTTTATCAATTCTAGGCTTAACTTATGTCTTTTTAGTTTCTAAAAAGTTTAAATTTGCTATTATTTTTGGTGTTGTTTATACAACCTTGTATGTGGTTCAGTCGGCTTTTTATAAAAACTGGGGAGAATTTATTATAAATCTTTGTGTCGTTTTACCAATTTTAATTGTTTCTATGATTAGTTGGTTTTTGAAAAATGATAAAAGAAGTTTAAAAGTTCAAAGTAAAAAAATATCGTTTAAAGAAATTTTAATTCTTTTATTAGTTAGTGCTGTTGTAAGTGTGGGTTTTTATTTTGTACTTCAATACTTTAATACACCAAATTTAATAGTAGCAACTCTTTCGTTATTTATTACCATTTTGGGAAATTATTTGCTTATGCGACAAAGCCCTTTGATGTTTTATGCTTATATTTTAAACAATGTAGTTGTTATTTTAATCTGGTTGTTGCCGGTATTACAAGGCGAAAAAAATGCAATAGAAACGATTCCGATGTTTATAGTATTTACGTTCTACTTAATTTTTAATATTTTAGGAGCTATAAATTGGCATAAAAAAGAAAATGTTAAAAATGAGAACAACTTTCAAGAAAATATAGCGGATGGTAATTTAGAAAATCAATAAAATATTTTATAGGAGAAAAAATTATGGAACTTTTGGCACCAGCAGGAAATTTTGACAAACTTGTTACAGCAGTTCACTTTGGAGCAGATGCTGTTTATTTTGCTGGGAAAATGTATGGACTTCGAGCCTTCGCAGGAAATTTTGAAGATGAAGAAATTGTTAAAGCAATGGAATTTTTGCACGCAAATGGCAAAAAAGGTTACATTACTTTGAATATTGTTGCAAACGATAGCGATTTTAAAAACATTGATAATTATTTAAATTTATTAGTCGAGGCGAAAGTTGATGGACTTATTGTAAGCGACATCGGTCTTATCTATTATTTAAGGAAAAATTTTCCTTCTTTAAATGTGCATGTGTCAACACAAGCAAATGTAAACAATTCCTATTCAGCAAAATTTTTTGCGGATTTAGGTGTAACAAGAATTGTGCTTGCAAGAGAATTGAATTTGGAGCAAGTAAAAGAAATTTACAAATCTGTTGGCGACAAAGTTGAGCTTGAAGCTTTTGTGCACGGGGCTATGTGCATTTCTTATTCAGGAAGATGTTTACTTTCAAATTATATGACAGGGCGTGACAGCAATAAAGGTGCTTGTGTTCAGGCTTGCAGATGGCAATATTCTATAAGAGAAGTAAATAAATCTGAAGAATATCCTATTGAAGAAGATGAAAGGGGAACATATATTTTAAATTCTAAAGATTTGTGCATGATTGAGCATTTAAAAGAACTTGAAGAAGTTGGAGTTTGTTCTTTGAAAATTGAAGGCAGAATGAAATCTGATTATTATGTTGCATCTGTTATAAATGCGTATAGACGAGCCCTTGATAAAAAGAATGAAATAAATATTTTGAAAGATGAACTTGAAAAAACAAGTCACAGAAGATATACAACAGGATTTTATTTTAACAGTGATGATAAAGAGTTTTTGGAAACTTCAATGCCAGTTCAAACTGCTGAATTTGTTGCAAAAGTCGTTGATGATAGCAAAAATGGAATGGTTAAGGTGGAGATGAGAAATCGTTTTATGGTTGGAGATGAACTTGAGATATTATCGCCAAACGAAAGCTTTTTGAAAATAATTAAAATAGAAAAGATAATTAATGAAAAAGGTGAAGAAATTGCTGATTGCAAAAGGGTTCAGGACATTGTAACAATAAATTGCCCTTATGAGTTAAAGAAAGGGGATATTTTAAGAAGATCAATTAAATAGGTTATATTTAGCCTATTTTTTTATTTACAAAAAAATTCAAAAAAATTGGCAAAAATAGTTGACTATTTTTTCAAAACTGCATATAATAGTGCTAGCACTTAAAACAAGAGAGTGCTAAAAAGTCGAATTTGAGGTCTTTATGGAATTATCTGAAAGAAAAAACAAAATTTTATGTATGGCTGTTGAAGAATACATTAAAGATTGTTCTCCAATCACTAGTGGTTCTGTTAAAGAAAAGGCCAATCTTGATTTGTCAACTGCAACATTGAGAAATGAACTTAATGCACTTGAAGCAATGGGTTTTTTAAAGCAGCTTCATACTTCAGGTGGTAGAATTCCTACTGTTCAAGGGTATAGATACTATGTTGAAAACCTTCTTTCTTCAACTTCTGCGTCTAACAAAGAACTAGAAAATGTCAAAAACTTGATTTCTTCAAGAACAAACAGTTTGACAGAAATCGTTTCTGGTATTGCAAAAATTGTTAGTCATGCTACTAATTATCCAACAGTAGTTATGATGAACGGTCTTGAAAATCTCGTGCTTGATGAATTTAAGATTATACCACTTCTTGAACAAAAGGTTATGGTTTTGATTGGAACTAAATCAGGTTATATTTCACAAGATTTAAATATTAAAGCAACAATTAAAGAATGCGAAGATGCTTCAAATTATTTAACCAAAAATTTCAAAGGTGAAACGGTTGGATTTATGATTGAAAACATAGACCAATTTGAGGAAGGAATGCAAAATGAAATAAAGGCATTTCAAAATGTGGTAGATACTTTGATTGGTGGGTTGAAAAAATTGAATAGTTCAAAACTTATAGATGTGCATAGAGAAGGAAGTGCAAAACTTTTACAAGACAAAGATATCGATGGCGCCAAAAAAGTTTTAAATGTTCTTGATGACAAAGAAAAACTTGCGGATATTGTTGAAGTAAAAGGCAAAGGTGAAATTGAAGTTGACCTTGCTGATGAAGAAACAAATGACTGTTCAGTTGTTAAAGCACCTATATGTTTAAACGGAAACCAGCTTGCATCAATAGGGGTTATTGGTCCACAAAGAATGGATTATGCATCAATCGCATCTGCTTTAAAAGTGGTTATAGATAGCCTTAAAGATTTAAAAGGAGAATAAATGTCAAAAGAAAATGTAAAAAAAGAGGATTTTACTGAAAAAAAATGTAAATGTAATGAAGAATGTTCTTGCGAAGAAAATTGCTCATGCGGTGAAGAATGTACTTGCAAAGAGAAAGAAAGCAAAGACAAAGAAAGCAAAAAATGCCATTGCAGTGAGCATGAAAAATGCGATTGTGGATGTGATTGCAGTGAAGAAAATGTATCGGGTCAAGAATATTTAAATTTGGCAAAGCAAATTCAGGCTGATTTTGAAAATTTTCGTAGGCATGCTCTTGAAGATATAAAACAAGCAAAAATATCGGGTCAGGCATCAATAATCGAAGCGTTTTTGCCTTGTCTTGATACTTTTAAAGAAGCGAAAAAGTCTATTAACGATGCTGAAGTTTTAAAAGGTGTTGAAATGATTGAAAATAAAATCATTGAAACTTTGAAAAATGTTGGCGTCGAAAAAATAGAATCTGTGGGGCAAAAATATGATCCACATATCCACAATGTTATCGCCGTTTTGAACATTGCGGACAAAGATAATGGTGTAATTATTGATGAATATCAAGCAGGTTACATTTTCAACGGCAAAGTTATAAGATATTCAAAAGTCATCGTCAATAAAAAGGAGGATTAATTATGGGAAAAATTATTGGAATTGACTTAGGAACTACAAATTCATGCGTGGCTGTTATGGAAGGTGGAAAACCTACAGTTATCGCAAATGCAGAAGGAGATAGAACTACACCTTCTGTTGTAGCTTATACTAAAGAAGGGGAAAGACTTGTTGGTAAAGTAGCAAAAAGACAAGCAATTGTTAATGCTGAAAACACTATCCAATCTATTAAAAGAGAGATGGGAACAAATTACAAAGCAAAACTTAACGGTAAAGAATATACTCCACAAGAAATTTCTGCAATGATTTTAGCAAAACTTAAATCTGATGCTGAAAGTTATTTAGGTGGAACTGTAACTCAAGCAGTTATTACTGTTCCTGCTTACTTCAATGACTCTCAAAGACAAGCAACTAAAGATGCTGGCAAAATAGCAGGTCTTGAAGTTTTGAGAATTATCAACGAACCAACTGCTGCTGCACTTGCTTATGGACTTGATAAAGGTGAAAACTCAAATCAAAAAATTTTAGTTTATGACCTTGGTGGTGGAACATTTGATGTTTCCATTCTTGAAATTGGAGATGGAGTTTTTGAAGTTCTTTCAACAAATGGTAACACTAGACTTGGTGGTGATGATTTTGATAACAGAATTATTGACCTTTTGGTTGAAGAATTTAAGAGAACAAATAGCATAGATTTATCAACTGATAAACTTGCTATGCAAAGACTTAAGGAAGCTGCAGAAAAAGCAAAGATTGATCTTTCTGCTACTCCAAAAACGACAATTTCTCTTCCATTTATTTCTGCTGATGCAACAGGACCTAAACATATGGAATATGAACTTACGAGAGCAAAGTTTGATTCAATCACAGAAGATCTTGTAAAAGAAACTATTGATTGCACAAAGAGAGCTCTTGCTGATGCTAAACTCAACAAAGACCAAATTAACAAAGTTGTTTTGGTTGGTGGTTCTACAAGAATTCCTGCCGTTCAAGAAGCAGTTAAATCTTTCACTGGTAAAGAGCCATACAAAGGTATTAACCCTGATGAATGCGTAGCAGTTGGTGCTGCTATTCAAGCTGGTGTTTTGGGGGGAGAAGTTAAAGATGTCCTTCTTCTTGATGTAACACCACTTTCACTTGGTATTGAAACTTTGGGTGGAGTGTTTACAAAATTAATTGAAAGAAATACAACAATTCCTACAAAAAAATCTCAAATTTTCTCAACTGCTGTTGATAACCAACCGGGTGTTGATATTCACGTTTTACAAGGTGAAAGAGAGTTTGCAGCACAAAACAAAACTTTGGGTAGATTCCAACTTTCTGATATTCCACCAGCACCAAGAGGAGTTCCACAAATCGAAGTAACTTTTGATATTGATGCTAATGGTATTGTTAAAGTTTCTGCAAAAGACCTTGGAACAAACAAGGAACAAAATATTACTATTACAGCATCTTCAAATCTTAAAGAAGAAGATATTGAAAAAGCTATAAAAGAAGCAGAAGCACATGCAGAAGAAGATAAAAAGAGAAAGGAACTTGTTGAAACTAAAAATCAAGCAGACAACATGGTTTACGGACTTGAAAAAATGCTTAAAGACAATGGCGACAAATTAAATGAAGATGACAAGAAAAAACTTCAAGATGCCATTGAAAAAGCAAAGAAAGAATTTGAAAGTGATGATATTGAAGTTATTAAAAAAGCAATTGATGAACTTACAAATGTTTCAAATGGTATAGTTTCAAAAATGTATCAAGGAGCAAACCCAAATGGAACAAATCCAAATGGAGATGGCTCTAACAATGGTGGTTCAACTGATGGCGACCCAGAAGTTGTTGTTGACTAATAAAAATATAGGAGAAATAAGATGAAGGTTTTATTAATTGTTGATATGCAAAAAGGTTTTATTACAAATA
>CALWTO010000024.1 GCA_944384485.1 uncultured Clostridia bacterium | reverse complement strand
GCACCTTGAATAAACTCAATACGATTTGGATCACTTAAATTTTCTATGATATTACTCTTTAATGAGAAAAATATGCTAATCAGTAAAATTGCACCCAAAACTTCAATACATGCTGCAATAATTGTTAAAATCCCTGAAGCATAAAAATAATTGTTTTTCCTTTGCATAATTCACCTCTTATAAGGTTATTATAGCATAAATTTATAAAATTGTAAATAGTATCATTCTACAATTATTCTAACACATCTAGCATGCCCAAAATTTGTTAAAACTTCATACTCACTTGTTCCTATTATTTCTGCCAATTTATTCGCATCGTCCATAACACATATTTTATCACCAATTCTTAATTCACCCTTCGTGTCAAGCATAAAACAATCCATACAAATATTCCCAACATTGCTGTAACTCTCATTACTTTTTGTTACAATAAGATAGTTAGATAATTTTCTGGGCAAACCATCTGCATAGCCAATTGGTACAGCTCCAACAATCATGTTTTTTGAAGCGGTAAATCCGCACAAATAGCCAACATGCTCATTTTTTTTCACTTTTACTATATCAACAATTTGACTTATTACGCTCATTACAGGTTTTAAGTTTTTATTTCCATAGCCATAAACTTCTATGCCTACTCTATACATATCTGCTTCAATACCACTAAAAATTGTTCTACCCCCACCAACATGTTTTACAATTGTTGATTTTTTGGGTAAAAGTTTGCAAAATTTGTAAAATTTTTCTTCTTGCATTTTTGTATACAATGAATCAGTAGTTAAAGACGAAAAATGAGTATATAATCCAGCCAAAATTATTCCATGTTTTTGTAATAATCTTGTTATCTTTAAAAATTCGCTTTTTGTTTTTATTCCATAACGATTCATTCCTGTGTTAAGACAAAGGTGCATTTTGGGCTTATTTTTTATCTTTTTGGCAATGTTTATAATATTTTTTAATTGTTCAAATGAAAACAGTGCAAATTGTATATCATTGTTTATAAGATCTTCATATTTGTCCACAGCACCAAAAATTATTATGTCTTTATTTGTTAACTTTCTTAAATAAAACGCTTCTTCTTGACTTGAAACACCAAAAGTTAGATCTTGCTCTTTCAAACATTCAACAATTTCATCAACTCCATGACCATACGCATTTGCTTTTACCATTACACAAATCTTTGCGTTAGGTTTTAAATTTTTCAAAAATCTTAAGTTGTTTAAAAGATTTGTTTTGTTAATTAAAATTTTATTAAACATAACTTTATATATGTTTAATTTTTTTTGTAAGTTAACAAAAATAAAAAAAGTCTTTTTAGAAAGACTTTTTTAAACACATAATGGAACTATAATACCAGCAATTACAAGTAGCAAACAAAGAATGTATAATACCTTCCAAACAGCTTCTTTATTTCTTACATAACGCCAAGCCAAAATAGAAACAATTACAACCATAATTGCCATTGCTACATTTTGCATTGCAGTAACTACTACAGCATTTACTCCCACAAGATGTAAAATCATTGAAATTACATACAAGAGTGCAGCTGCAACCAAAATCCACATTGAAACTTTATTCAAGCTCCAAACTGATGAAGATCTTTTTGTGCTTTTTGCTGAAGATTTATTTGCCATAATTTCCTCCTTGGTATAATTATAGTATTAAATAAGAAAAAAGTAAACAAAAAAACAAAAGTTTATTCAAAATTAATTAAAAAAGGCAAATATTCTTCCCAACGATAACTTCTAATAGGCATAGGTTTTCTATTTTCAAAGAACAAAACCAATGCGGGTTTAATACCGTGATATTCATCTCGAAATTCGTACTTAATTAATTTCCCTTCCAATATCAATCTTTTTGCAACAGCATGATAATTATAATACGACATAACATCTCCTTAAGCAATTTATTCTTTGCAATTTAAAATATTTTAGCCAAGTGCAACATCTAAAATCATCATAATAACAAATCCAATAATAAATCCCCATGTCCCAATATGATGTTTGGAAGATATTTGTGAATCTGGTAATAACTCTTCACATACAACATATAACATACATCCTGCTGAAAAGCTTAAAAGCCAAGGCATAATTCCTGTAATGCTTGTAGATAAAAAAATACCTACAATAACCATCACTGGTTCTACAGCAGCACTTAAAACAGTTAAAAAAAATGCTTTTTTCTTACTTTTTAAAGTTTCTTTTAAAGGTAAAGCTAAAGCCAATCCCTCTGGAAAATTTTGCACTCCAATTCCTATAGCGATCATAAGAGCTGAAAAAAAAGATTCCCCACCAATTAAAAAAGCGCTGCCATAAGCCACACCTACAGCCAAACCTTCAGGAATGTTATGTATAGTAACAGCCAAAAATAATTTAGATGATTTAGAAAAAGTTAATTCTCCATTTTTTTTTCTTTTTTTTAAAAATTTTAGGCAAAATCAAATCTATTAATATTAAAAATCCTACCCCTACAATTATACCTATTGCAACAGGCAAAAAACTCAATTTGCCATAATCACTTGCTCCCTCTAAAGCCGGAACAATCAAAGACCAAATAGAAGCAGCAACCATTAACCCAGAAGCAAAACCTAAACATAAGCTATAAATTTTTTTATTTACAGAATTTTTAAAAAAGAACACCATAGCAGCGCCTAAACAAGTCATTATAAAAATTGCACATGCTCCTAAAATTGTAATTTCTATATTTCCCACATATACCTTCTTTTGCACTCCCCAATATATCATAATAAAAAAACACTATTTATGTGAATAAAGTTTTTATGTAACCCGCAAAAGCGGGATTAAAAACAAAGATTAAGGATTAATAACGGTATTGGGAGAAGAGTTACCCAACAAGTTAATAAATCTAGACCTACAATTAAAAATAGGAATAGGAAAATCAATAAAAGAATTGCATTGATTATTGTTTAGATTGCAAAACATAAAAACTCCTTTTCACGCCCAATACAATTTATTCTAAAAAAATAAATGAAGTTAAATAAAAAAAACAAAAAAATTTAATTTTTTTGTTGACAAAGTTATATTTTTTTGTTAATATGTATATGCACACTTGCAAAGGATATGGAAGTTTAGCTCAGCTGGGAGAGCATCTGCCTTACAAGCAGAGGGTCATAGGTTCGAGCCCTATAACTTCCACCAACACGCAAGTGTTTTTTTATTGAAAACAAAAAGTATTGCACAAGCAATGGTGGAAGGCTACAAGGTTCTGCCGCAGGAATGATTCTTATAACTTCCACCAACACGCATGTCTTTTTAAGTGGATTGAAAAAAACAGACTAATGTCTGTTTTTTTATTCGCTTCTTTTGTTTATGCAAACAATTTGTTATAAGAATCCAAATCTTCAGGGAATTCTACAGCTTTATCGCAAACTCTTAATTCAAAATTAACTGTTTGAGTCCCATTTCCCATGTACATTGTAGATTGAGAAGAATAGCCGTAAAAATTGTTGTTCGAATCAAATACTAAATAAGCATAGCCTGAAATAAACGATTCTATTTGAGTTTCATATTTAAATTTAGTATAACCACCTTTTGTTGCAATTTGAACATTTTGAGCCCCTTCATCAAACAAGTCTTGAATTCTGTCATAACTTAAAACTTCCGGCATACCTTCATAATAAGACCCAGACAATTTTTCGCAAACTTTTGCGTATTTATTATTTAAATACACGAGCCCATTAGTATTGTCAAGATAAGCTTCTGAAATCTTTGTGTCTGTTTTTGCTGTGTCTGTATTTTCAATAATATGAGCTTCAAAACTCATGTTACCCAAAGAATCAAGCATCCCCGAAGCTGTCATCTCAGCCGATTCGCCATTATCTAAAGTAAATGACGTAGAGTACTTAAATTCCATTGAAATGACTTGTTGCTTTGTCCAATTTGTCTCGCAAACTTCAAACTTTTGAACATCTGCATCAGTCATCGAGTTATAATTTCCAGAAACATCCACTAAATTTGATGAGCCACAAGCAAACATCAAGAATGAAAAGCAAACAACCATGCTAGTCACTAAAATTGTTTTTAACCATTTTTTCATAAATA
>CALWTO010000023.1 GCA_944384485.1 uncultured Clostridia bacterium | reverse complement strand
AAAAAATTATATAAAGAAAATAAACCTATGAAACCCGATTTAGACGATTTTCTTGAAGCGTTTGAACATTATAGTGAAACAGGATTTGAATATAAAAATGTTGGTTTTTCCTTATTTAGAAATGGCGAGAATGGCATTGAATTTAGTTGGGGTCCTGAGCCATGTGGCACAATATATTTCAAAGATAAAGAAGACTTTATTCAAAACGCCAAGATAGACAATGAATATGTCCGAGATATTTGGAAGAAAGTTGAAAATCCTTGCTATTTATAAAATAAAAAATTAAGCATATCAACCGATATGCTTTTTTTTACACTTATAAAATATGTGTCTTTTTTTCTATTAAAATTTTAAAAACTTACTGTCCTAACTTGACATCTACTCCACCATGCCCCGCATCTATTACAATAGTAAATTCAGCTTTTGGCATGAAAGATAAAGCGTTTTGACTGAAAACTAAAGCTAAAACGCAAATTATAAAAGTCAAAACAGCCCAAATTAAAACTTTTGCTTTTAATGTAAAAAATAAATTTTTCATAATTTTATTGTATTAAAATAAAAATTTCTTTATGATAAAACATAATTTATAATTAATTTTTATACTTTTATGAACTTATCCACATAGTTATCCACATTTTATCCACATTTTTGAAATTAAATGTGGATAACTTTTTTGTATATCTCTTGACAATTTTTATGATTTGTTAAATAATATTTATATGAATTTTTTTCTAGCAGTTTTTGGGTTGCTTTCATGCTTTGCAATCTCACCTGTAAATGTTACTGTTAATACAAATAGTTGCTATCTTTATCAAGAACCTTCCTTTGAAAGCGAAAAGGTTTATGTTGATGAAGAAGTTTTTGTTTTATCTCATGGTGACAATTTGACATTAATTGAAGAAAAAGAGAACTTTGCTCTTGTGCAAACTGTTGATAATGTTATAGGATATGTTTACAAATTTTATCTATCCTATCCTGATGATTATCAAATATATCCAACTTTCAATGCATCTGTAAGAAATAACAATTCTGCAATCTTCAACCTTGAAAAAGAAAAAACCACTTATACTGCAAATGCTGGCGATAAAGTATTTTTATTTGAAGGTTTTAATGCCGATGATGAATTTACTGCAATACAAATCGTTTTGGATGACGGCTCTTTATATAATGGTTATATGCTAACAAAAGATATATCTCCAAATGGTATCAGTGCTTCTCTTATAGTTGGTATAACAATAATTTGTGCCGTAGCAACAATAATATTATCGCTAGTGTTTATAAAAAAGAAGAAAAAATCTGGCAGTAAAAATTGATTATAAATTATCTCCCTTTTACAATGTTAAAAAGGAGATTTTTTATGGACATAAACAATTTATTTGAAGAACTCGAAAATCTAAAAAAAGAAGTGTGGTATTTAATCAAAAAAACAATCCCAAAACTTGAAGAATTGATAAATGGTTCTAGTAGCAAAGAACTTGAAGAAATAAAAAATCAATTGCAAAACGCTTTATTAGACATAGAAAACTTAAAATCACAGATAAATTCTATTGATGGAAAAATTGACACTACAAATGAAAATGTTTCTACTTTGCAAAACAACTTTCAGACTTTGTCAAACACTATTAATAATTTATCTCAATCATTAACAACACTTCAGCAAACAGTTAGCACTAATTCTTCAAACATTTCGAACTTAACAAACTCTGTAAATACAAACTCAAGCGATATTGATTCTTTAAATAATTCTGTTTCTGAAATGGCTTTAAACATGCAAAATTTATCAAATTCTGTTTCTAGCAATACTTCCAAACTTAACAATTTGGAAACAACTGTTTCTTCAAATTCTTCCAAAATTCAGCAAAACGAAACCTCTATTTCCACACTACAAAGTAAAATAACAACAATAGAAAATGTAAATAATGAGCAAGAAACAAAAATTTCTTCTTTGCAAAGTTCGGTTTCTTCAATAGAAAGCACAAATTCTCAACAAAACGAATCAATTTCTTCTCTTGCAGATTCAATAAGTTCCTTGACAAGTTCAATATCTAGTTTACAAACGGAAATAGAAAATGCAAAAAAAGAAAATTGTGAAATAATTTATGATATGTATAGCGAAGATGCATCGATAAACTATGGTTTTACTTCTGGGGCAAAGGGAGGTTCGTATTTTGTTTTAGATTTTACGAAATATCATAGTGTGAGAATTTTTGCTAGACTCCAAACAGCAAATGTTGTACAGGAAGTTAAAATTTTAGACAGAAAACTTGGCGATGTCACTCTCACAGGTGCTGGCGGTTCACCTTCTTCTTTATACATTTTAAAAATCATTTTAGGTATTGCACCTTTATATAATCGACTACAAGTTGGTTATTATGGGAAATATACATTTTCAACTAATGGAACTTTTACTTTAGAAACTGGTGCATCAAACGATTACTTTTACATTTACAGATTGGAAGGTATAATAAAATAAACGCAATATAAATTGCGTTTATTTTTTATTGCATTGCTAAAAACCCTGCGCTAAATCCATATGCAATCAAAAAGATTGATGTTGCAAAAAATAAAAGTCCCAGTATTGCATTGATAATTGGTAAAGGTGCACCATGTTTTATTTCTTGAACGCTTGTGTTTAACAGGAATAACATACCAATCAAATAAGATTCTAAAATAAGAGCATACCAAGTGTTTATTAATTTTGTAAAATACAATACAACGCTAGCAATAATCGCAAGCGAAAGGAATAAACACATTAATCTATTTCTATTTAAAATTGATTTTAATGTTTTTTTTCTAGAAGTTCCCATTTCCCCACCTTTTTATAATTTTAAATTAAATATAACTTTCTGTCAATCAATCTAAATAGTTTTTAAAAATTTGGTATATAATTTTGACTTGCACTTGAAAATTCTTGAATATAACCATTATTTAAATTTAACTTTTCTGCATAAGACAAAACAATTTTATACTCTAAAGGCAGAATTGTTCTTTTTAAAATTTGATTATTTTTTATTGGAACAAATTGACTCATAATACTTACAAATGGATGTAAAATTTCTTTTTTTATGGCTTTGAGAACATTAATGCTGTTTCCTACATGACCAGGCAAAACTAAATGTCTAATTAAAACTCCTTTTTTTAATTCTCCATTCTCAAATTGATTTTCGCCCTTTTCTTTTACCATTTGCTTTATTGCATTTGTTGCAATTTCGAAATATTTTGGTGCAGAAGACAATTCTATTGCTAATTTGTCATCGCTATATTTAAAATCTGGAATAAAAACATCAACGAAGGAAGATATTTCTTTAATTTTTTCAACAGTTTCATAGCCACCGCTGTTCCAAACCACGGGTATAGGACTTTTAAAGCTTTTAAAAACTTCTATTAAAAGTGAAGAATAATGCGTTGGTGTTATAAACTCAAGAGCACTAAAATTTTCCAGTTTGAAGCTTTTTAAAAAAATTGCAAATTCTTCTGGCGAGTAACAGTCTCCTTTTACTTCATGCGAAATTTTATAATTTTGACAATAACAACATTTTAAATTACATCCTGCAAAAAAAATTGCAAGAGTTCCCTTTCCTCCTGTTATACAAGGCTCTTCCCACATGAAATTTTCAATAACCTTTGCAATCACAATTTTGTTTGATCCGCCACAAAAACCTTTGTCTTTGTTTCTGTCTACATTGCAATATCTTGGGCAATCATTACAATTCATACGTTAATTATAATAAAAAAATTTCTTTTAAGCAATTATATTTGTTAAAAGAAATTATAAAATTATGATAGTTATTCCAGGATTGTTTTTATTTAAATCCTCGTCGTCGATCAGACTTTTATCTTTTAAAAACAATTTCTTTGTTTTATCATCAAAACAATTCCATTTATCACCAAACAAAAAGTCTTTTATCTTTTTTTGTTTTTTTAATTTTTCTAAAAGTTTTCGTGTTTCAATTAATATAATTCCGCCTTTTCCATGTGAGCCATACCCATGCAAAACTTTTACAGCAACCTCATTTGTAAATTTTGCTTTCTCAATCTCGATTTCAATCGTTGCAAGGGCAACATCTAAAGGTGGATTGTTTTCTTTTAAATTTATCTTCCACATGCTTATCTCCAAATGTTTAATTGTATTATAAAATAGCATGTAAAAATTTCAAAGCAAATTTTATCGATTGTTTAGCCTTCCATAATCATTTTGTCCGCAATAAGAGCTATTAGTTCTCCATTTGTTGGTTTTTCATTGCTACTATAAATTTTTAATCCAAACAAAGTGTTTATATTTTCAATTTTTCCTCTATTCCAAGCAACTTCAATTGCATGCCTCATTCCCCTTTCTACTTTTGAAGAGCTTGTTTCAAATTTTTCTGCAATAGTTGGATAAAGTCTTTTTGTTATTGACCCGATTATTTCAGGTTCTTCCACTGCAAGTTTTACCGCTTCTCTTAAAAATTGATAACCTTTAATATGGGCAGGTATACCTATACTTATAAATATATTTGAAATCTTTTCGTCGAGTTGCTTTTGGTCTTTGCTTTCACTTTTTTCTTCTAAAAGATTTTCAATTCTTTCTGCCAAATTTTCTGGCATAACAGGCTTAACCATGAAATAACTTGCCCCTTCTTTCATTGCCTTTGAAACAAAGCCACTATGAGAAAGATTTGATATAAAAATTACTTTTGGCATATGGTTTTTTAATTGTTGTTTCA
Organism: uncultured Clostridia bacterium; assembly: GCA_944384485.1. Taxonomy (GTDB): domain Bacteria; phylum Bacillota; class Clostridia; order Christensenellales; family UBA1242; genus Caccovivens. Next base: position 3,440 of record CALWTO010000023.1, on the reverse strand, counting down.
GTTCTTCAAGAACCATGAAGCCATCCATACCAGAAAGCATAATCTCCATAACTAAAAAATCAGGTTTCGTTTGCAAAACATCTTTAACGACATCTTGTCCCACAACACTTTTTCCCACCAAATCAAATTTATCATTTTCATAGAAATATTTTTCTAAAGTTTTATCTTCTGAATTGTCTGCTAAATAGATTGAAATTTTCTTTACATTGTTTTCCATAAATTCTCCTTAATTCAACATTGTTTGTTGCGACAAATAAAAGATAACACAATTTTTTGTAAAAAAAAATCATAACTCGCCTTGTTTTATCGCGAGTTATGATTATTCTTGTTGAAAAATGTCGAAATTTTTTGATTTAAGAATTTTGTCATGTTTTGTTATTTTGTTTTACCTAAAAGTTGGTAGTTTTTACTTCCATCACTGCTTACTTTATATAAGTAATAATTTTCATCTGTGCTATCACTATTTTCATTAGAAGATTCTTCTACTTGTGCGAAGAAGTAAATATAACCGTCACTATAGCCATACTGTCCTGAAATCATATTTGTCATTGTTACAACATTTTCTATTGTTTTATCTATAACTGATATTCTATTGATTTCGGTTGAAGAAGAATAATAAATCCAACCATTTTCCTCAAATAAGATGTCAAAAGTTGTATCGCTTCCTAAAATATTTTTCAATTGCCCGTTTAGTTCTTTATATAACAAAGCATTGTTTGCTGTGATAAAAGCATACCCATCGCCAACTTTTATTACATTTGATATTGAATCGGTTGCACAGAACAAATTGCTTCCGTCAAAGTTGGTGTCAACACTATTTAAATCTTTATAATAAACTTCTACTTCAGTGTTTGATTTGTCTGCAGTATAGAAAACAATATCTCCGCATCTATCAAGCAAAGAAACTGTCATCGTTGTAGGATATGAATAATCAATTGTTTCTGTTGTTGCGAAATCAACTGCTTTAAACTCAATTTCTTCATCTTCATTTGTAAATGAATAAACAACATTTCTTTGAGTAGAGTTTTCATCTGCTATTGCGTAACTTTCAACATTTTCTGCGAGAACAACTCTTTCTCCAATCTTATCTCCAATTTTTATAGAAGAAAGTACATATTTTTCTTCGCTATTTTGTGCGCAAATAACATAATAATAATTCCCGTCCGATCCTTTTTGAACTTCAATAGCAGAACTTTCATCATATCTTGTTGTGTAAATTTCTTGTAAATTGTCTCCATTAAAAGAAATTCTAAACAAACTTACTTGCGAATAGTCATTTTCAAGAGAAGAAGATTTGTGAATGTTTGTAGATGAAAAATACAAATATGAACCCAGTGCAAACATGTTTTGATTTTGATAGCCTACAAATCTTTCATTTACTTTTTCGCTATTTAAAGGGCTAGTATTTTTTCTGTCTTCACTTGACACTTCATCGTCAAACTGCAAACTTTGCGAAAGATTTATTCTATTTAGATAACCAATTTCTTTTGCTTGGTCATAATTAAAATCATCTCCGCTTGCATCAACATAACCGTTTGCATAATAAAGATAATCACCAATTTTTGCCACTTGTCCACCAAAAGTAACAAGTTCTTCAAAATAAATTAGGTTGCCATTTTCATCATATACATCACTTACAGTCGCACAGCCAGTAAAAACAAGTGCTATCATAAATATCATTGCAAAAATTTTCCAAATTTTTTTCTTCATAATTACTCCAAGTTACAAAATTTTACTATAATTGCTTTTAAAAGTCAATCAATTTTTCCCTTTTATACCTTTATTTAAACCTCATCTATAAGAACCAATTTTTGTCCAACTAAATCACAAGAAGTAAGAAAATACTCAACATTGTTCTTTTCGAACTTTAACTCTGCATTTTTCTTTGCATGTAAATGTCCATATACAACTTTATTTACTCGATATTTTTCAATCAATTCTGTGAAAGGAGTATCTTTTTTTAGTAAAGTTGTTGGTGGATAATGCATTAAACATATCAATTTATCATTTTCAGTTTTCAATTGTTCTGCCTTTTTTAAGGTCATTTCAAGTCTTAAAACTTCTCTATCAAATATTTTTTGATTTTCTTTTGAAAAGTTTTCATCAGGCAAAAGCCACCCTCTAGTTCCACAAAAAACATAATTTCCAATTTTTATTGCATCGTTCTGAATTGCAAAAAAATTTTCTGGCAAAGCTTTTCTTACTAAACTTATTCCTCCCCACCAATAATCATGGTTCCCTCTTATTATAATTTTCTTTCCAGGTAAATTTTCGAACAATTTAAAATCTTTTTTGGCGTCTTCTAATTTCATTGCCCAAGAAAAATCTCCTGCCATTAAAACTATGTCTTCTTCTGTGACTTTTTCTGTCCAATCTGAAAAAACATTTTCAACATAATTATCCCATGCAGGTCCAAAAATGTCCATAGGCTTTGGATTATTAACAGATAAATGCAAATCACTTATTGCAAAAACTCTCATTGCAATTCCTTTAGCACTTCTTGAACAGTTCTCATATCGCATTTTCCGTTAAAGTTCATCTTGAAGTGTTTCATAACGCTTGGTATAGATTTGTCTTGTAAATTATTTATTTCATTTGCAATTTCTTCCTTAGTCATCATTTTTGGTAAATAACTTTGAGCAATTTCTATTTGCTTTGTAATAATTTCAACTTGATTTGTGTTGTTAACTTTAATATAATTTTCTTTTTCTTCACTTAACTCTTTAATAGTTTTTTGTAAAATGTTTGAAATGTCAGCATCATCAACTTCTTGTCCCTTTTCCCTTTTCTTTATGTTTTCAAGCATGATTTTATTTAACAAAACGCTGTAAATGCTTCTTGCAACAACATCTTTTTCTTTCATTGCTTCAATATTTGCTTTTTTTATTTTTTCGTATAACATAACTCACCTCTCTTTTACATTATATAAAAATTAACAAAAAAATCAAAATGTTTATTATTGCAAAACAAAAAATAATTTGTTTAAAATCAAAAAGAAAGTAAAATTTTAATTTTTTTATTGACTTTTACATTTTGTGTGATTATAATATGAAATGTATCCAAATTTGGATATCCCTCTTTGTGGCAGCATAGCTCAGCTGGCTAGAGCGCAAGATTCATACTCTTGAGGTCACTGGTTCGATCCCAGTTGCTGCTACCAAAACAAAACCTAGCAAATTTTAGTCACTTACTTTTGAAACTAGTGTAATAATTAGAGAATTAGAAAAATATCTAGTTCTCTTTTTTCTTGGCTATTTTATGCCGTGAAAGGTACTTGACAAGAGAAGGAATGAAAACACAATATCAGAAGGCAGAGAAACGAATAAAACAAAGCCACAAGCGCAAATATTGTTTCTCTGCCTTAATCAGCAAAAGAAGAACTCATTTCAGAGACTCTTGTCAAGTACACCATGGAATAAATTAGCCATCATATATAATAG
>CALWTO010000022.1 GCA_944384485.1 uncultured Clostridia bacterium | reverse complement strand
GAATAAAAGAACAACTTATATTCCAAGAAATCGTTTATGAAAAAGTCGAAAAAATTAGAGGTTTTGATATTACTTTTGTTACTACTGCAAAAACTGACGCAGAAGCAAAAGCTCTCTTAAAGGCACTCGGTTTGCCTTTTGCTAAATAGGAGTTAATTATGGCAAGAAAAGCATTAGTTGAAAAACAAAAAAGAACTCAAAAATACAAAACCCGTCAGTATACTCGTTGCTCTCTTTGTGGCAGACCTCACGCTGTTTTGAAAAAATACGGCATTTGCAGAGTTTGCTTTAGAGAACTTGCAAACAAGGGTGAAATTCCTGGCGTTAAAAAAGCTAGTTGGTAAGAAGGAGGAAATTTATGTTAGTTACAGATCCAATTGCAGATATGCTCACTAGAATTCGTAATGCACTCAGTGCTAAACACGAAAGCGTAAGTGTTCCTGCTTCAAATGAAAAACTTGCTATTGCTAAAATACTTTTAGAAGAAGGATATATCTCTTCTTTCGAAGAAGTTAAAGATGCTGGCAAAAGAAATATTCAAATCGTTTTAAAATATGATGAATTTGGTGACAGTGTTATTCAAGGTCTCAAAAGAATCTCTAAGCCTGGTCTTCGTATCTATGCTCAAAAAGATAAACTTCCAAAAGTTATCAGTGGTCTTGGTATTGCTATTATTTCTACAAATAAAGGCGTTGTTACAGACAAAACTGCAAGAGAACTTAATGTAGGTGGCGAAGTTCTTGCTTATGTTTGGTAAGGAGGAAATTATGTCAAGAATTGGTAAAAAAGTTATCGTTATGCCTGCTGGTGTAACAGCTAAATTTGAAAATGAAATCCTTACTATTACAGGACCTAAAGGCACTTTATCTCAACAAATTGATAAAGTCATTGAAGCAAAAATCGATGGACAAGAACTTTCATTAGTTATTGCTAAAGAAACTGCTTCATCAAATGCAAAACATGGTCTTTACAGAGCTCTTGCTCACAACATGGTTGTTGGGGTTAGTGAAGGATTTAAAAAATCATTACTTATCTCAGGTGTTGGTTATAAAGCATCTGTTAATGGAAACAAACTTGTGATGAACCTTGGATTTTCTCATCCTGTTGAAGTTGAAATCCCTGCTGATTTACAAGTATCAACTCCATCTGCAACTGAAATAGTTATCAGTGGAGTAGACAAACAAAAGGTTGGACAATTTGCTTCAAATATCAAAGGTATCAGACCTGTTGAACCTTATCATGGTTATGGTATCAGATACGCTGATCAAGTTGTTATTAGAAAAGTCGGAAAAACTGCCGGTAAAGGTAAGAAATAGGAGTTAAAAAATGATTAAGAAAACTGATAAAAATCAAGAAAGACTCGTTCGTCACAAGAGAGTTCGCAGAAAAATTAGCGGAACTGCTTCTAGACCTAGACTTTGTGTTTACAGATCTTTAAGCCAAATTTATGCTCAAATTATTGATGACGAAAATCAAAAAACTCTTGTTTCTGCTTCATCACTTGAAAAAGAAATTTCAAGCAAATGCGAAGGAAAAACTAAGAGTGAAGTTGCAAAACTTGTTGGTGAAACAATTGCAAAAAGAGCTCTTGCAAAGAAAATCAATGAAGTTGTCTTTGATAGAGGCGGTTATATCTATATAGGTCGTGTGCAATCTTTAGCCGAAGGTGCTAGAGAAGCTGGGCTTAAATTCTAGGAGGAAATTATGGCAGAGAATGAAGTTATCGTAACTGAAAATGTTGAAGAATCTTCTAAAAGCAAAAAATCTGGGTTTAAACCAAAACAACAAGACCGTAAAGATAGAGCTCCTAGAAGAGAACAAAGCGATATTGAAAAAAGAGTTGTTTCTGTTCGTAGAGTAACAAAAGTTGTTAAAGGTGGTAGAACTTTACGTTTCTCAGCTTTAGTAGTTGTTGGAGATAAAAAAGGTAAAGTTGGTCTTGGTATTGGAAAAAGCAAAGAAGTAAGTGGAGCTATTGAAAAAGCTACAACTATTGCTAAGAAAAACATGAAAGTTGTTCCTATTGTTGAAGGAACTATTCCTCATGAAATTATTGGTAAATTTTCTTCTACTAAAATCCTTCTTCTTCCAGCTCCAGAAGGTACTGGAGTTATTGCTGGTGGTTCTGCTCGTGCAGTTATTGAACTTGCTGGTATTAACAACATAGTTACAAAAAGACATGGTTCTTCAAACAAAATCAATTGTGTAAAAGCAACTTTTGAAGGGCTTATGGGACTTAAAACAAAAGAAGAAATTGCAAGAAGACGCGGAAAAAGCGTTGAAGAAATTTAAAGGGGGGAATTATGGCTCAAGCAAAACAAAAAATGCTCAAGGTTACTTGGATAAAAAGTTGCATTGGTTACAATAAAAAACAAGCACTTATTATCGAAGCACTTGGATTTAAAAAATTAAATCAATCAAAACTTCTCCCTGATAATGATTCCATTAGAGGTAGCCTCCACCATGTTGCTCACCTTGTAAAAGTGGAAGAAGTTAAATAGGAGGAAACTATGGAACTTAATAATTTAAAACCAGCAAAAGGTGCTACTACTAAAAAAGTTAGAATAGGACGCGGTATTGGTAGTGGTATCGGTAAAACTAGCGGGAAAGGTCACAAAGGTCAAAATGCTCGTAGTGGTGGTGGAGTTAGACCTGGATTTGAAGGTGGAAACATTCCTTTAATTAGAAAAATTCCTATTCGTGGGTTCAACAATAAAAACTTTAGAAAAAATTATGCTTGCATTAATGTAGGCGATCTTGAAGCTTTTGAACCTAATGCAGTTATTACTGAAGAACTTCTTTATGAAACTAGATTTATTGGTAAGAGGGCTCCTTATGGACTTAAAGTTTTAGGAGATGGTGAACTTACAAAACCTCTTACTATTAAAGCTAATAAAGTTACTAAACAAGCGAGAGAAAAAATCGAAAAAGTTGGCGGTAAAATTGAGGAGTTATAATGTTTAAAACAATTGCAGAAGCATTTAAAGTAAAAGATTTGAGAAAAAAGATTTTGATTACACTTCTTTTACTTTTTATCTATAGAGTTGGGTGCTGGATACCTTGCGTTGGGTTTGATTCTAGCATTATAGACGATTCAAGTTCAAGTTTCGGTTTCTTCGAACTTATGAACTTGGTTAGTGGTGGCGCTCTTTCAAACTGTTCTATTTTGGCACTTGGAGTTTCTCCATATATTACAGCATCAATTGTTATTCAACTCTTGACTGTTGCTATTCCTGCTCTTGAAAGGGCAGCAAAAAGCGGTGAAGATGGAAGAAGAAAAATAAATCTTTATACAAGAATTACTGCTCTTATATTAGCAATTGCTCAAGCTGTTGGTATTGTTGTAGCATATTCTGACAACCTTGCGCAAGATCTTGCAGGACTTCCTGCTTGGATGATTGGTGCCGGCGTAGTTATAACAATGGTTGCTGGTGCGATGTTTACAGTTTGGATTGGTGAAAGAATTACAGATCTTGGAATTGGCAACGGAACAAGCCTTCTTATCTTTGTTGGTATTTTGGCTACTGCTGGTCAAAGTCTTTTTCAAGCAATTCAATTCACTATACAAGACATCAATTACATTTGGTATATAGTTTTGTTTATTGTTGCTGTTATCGCAATCTTTGCTCTTATTGTTTTCATTGATGGTGGAGAAAGAAGAATAAATGTTCAGTATGCAAAACAAATCAAAGGTAGAAAAATGTATGGTGGTCAAAGCAATTATATTCCTATCAAAGTAAATGCAACTGGTGTTATGCCTATTATATTTGCAAATGCTTTGCTTACGTTCCCACAACTTATTATATCAATTTTCTGGCCGGATGTAACTTGGTATAGTGATTGGTTGGGAACTAACTCTTGGCTTTACATTGTTTTGACAGCATTACTTATTTTGGTATTTGCATTCTTCTATTCAAAAATTACATTTGACCCTAACGATATTAGTAAAAGAATTCAACAACAAGGCGGATTTATTCCTGGTATTCGTGCAGGAAAACCTACTGCTGAATATTTAGGCAAAGTGTCAGGAAGAATTACTCTTTTTGGAGCAATTTTCCTAGCATGCATTGCTCTTGTTCCATCACTTGCATTTAAGGCAATTGGAGGAGCAACAACTGCTTCAATATTGATTAATGCATTCAGTACAACAGGTCTTATGATCGTTGTGTCTGTTGCTCTTGAACTTGACAAGCAACTTTCTGCTCAAATGTTCATGAGAAATCATAAAGGATTTTTGAATTAACACGGCATTTCCAGCGGGGAGAAATTCCCGCTGTAAAGCATAGTGGTTTAAAACCACAAAAAATTGGAGGATAATTGATGAAACTAGTTTTGTTGGGTGCTGCGGGAAGCGGAAAAGGAACTTTGGCAAAAAATATTGTTAAAGATTTTGGTATTCCACAACTTTCTACAGGGGATATTTTGCGAGAAATTGCAAAATCAAATTCTACACTTGGCAAAACAATTGCTTCTTTTCAACAATCTGGCAAACTTGTTCCTGATGAAATAACTTTTGAAGTACTCAAAGAAAGATTGTCTAAAAATGATTGTAAAAGCGGTTATATTTTAGATGGCTATCCTAGAACTCTTAATCAAGCACAGTTGCTTGCAAAAGTGGCTGATATTGATGCGGTTATATCGATTGAACTTGATTTTGATGAGATTGTAAAAAGATTAGTTTCAAGAAGAAATTGTCCAAAATGCGGAGAAATTGACAATACAAATTATGAAGGTTATAACGGATTATGTAGGAAATGTCAAACTCTATTGTTTCAGCGTGATGACGATAAACCTGAAGCAATAAAATCTCGTCTGGAAGTTTATAAACAAAATATAACACCACTTATAAACTTCTACGGTGATAAGGTTTTTGTTGTATCTTCGGCAGGAACGCCAGAAGAAACATACAAACCGGTTAAAACTTTTTTGGAAGGATTGAAAAAATGAATAATTTAACTCCTGCAGAACTTGTTTTAATGCGAAAGGCTGGTGAAATTACAAGAGATGCTTTAAATTATTGCGAAACTCTTGTGAAACCGGGTATTTCGACAAAAGAACTTGACTTTCTGGCAAAAAAGTTTATAATTGATAGTGGTGCAACTCCTTCGTTCTTGGGTTATGAAGGATATCCCGCTTCTATATGTACATCTGTTAATGAAATGGTGGTGCATGGAATACCAAGCGAAGATATCATTTTAAAAGAAGGAGATATAATCAGCATTGACCTTGGAGTTATTTACAAGGGCTATAATGGTGATGCTGCAAGAACTTTTCCAGTCGGAAAAATTTCTGCTGAAAAGCAAAGACTTATTGATGTCACAAAACAATGCTTTTTTGAAGGAATCAAAAACTTAAAAGTTGGGCACAGATTAGGAGAAATGTCTCATGCAATTCAGGTGTATGCAGAAAAGAATGGATACTCAGTTGTAAGAGAACTTGTTGGTCATGGTATTGGTAAGAAAATGCATGAGCCACCATCTGTTCCAAATTATGGAAAAGTTACTGATGGGCCTTTGGTAACCGAAAATGCTTGTCTTGCTGTTGAACCTATGATAAATATGGGACGCAAGGAAGTGTGGTTGCTAGAAGATGGCTGGGGTGTGATAACACGAGATGGTATGCCTTCTGCTCATTATGAAAACACTGTTCACGTCACTAAAGATGGTGTTGAGATTTTGACTTTATAAAAGGATAAACTATGGAAATTGGAAATGTTGTGCAAGCACTCGCTGGCAAGGAAAAAGGTGAAATTTTTATAGTTTTAAAAGTTGAAAACGACAGGGCTTTTATAGTTGATGGAAAAAGGCTTAAAAAAAATAACCCTAAAAAAAAGAATTTGAAACATTTAAAAGTGTTTACAAGTTCAAAAATGGACGCAAATATTCTTGCTGACAATAATGAGCGAGTTAATTGCGCTATAAGAAAATTTTTAAATCAAAAAAGGAGTGAGCATGTCTAAAGAAGATGTTATCGAATTTGAAGGAGTTGTTGAAGAAGTGCTTCCAAACACTATGTTTAAAGTTCGATTATCTAATGGTCACGAAATTACAACCTACCTTTCTGGAAAATTAAGAAAAAATTATATTAAAATCTTGGAAGGTGACAAAGTTAAAGTCGAAATGAGCCCTTACGATTTGTCAAAGGGCAGAATCACTTGGAGAGATAAGGGCTAAAAAGGAGACAAAATGAAAGTTAGAGCATCTGTTAAGCCAATTTGTGATAAATGCAGAGTTATTAAAAGAGATGGCAAAGTTATGGTTATCTGTTCTAAGTCTGCAAAACACAAACAAGTTCAAGGCTAAAAATTAAAATTTGGAGGAAAATTAAATGGCAAGAATTGCTGGTGTAGATTTACCCAGAGAAAAAAGATTGGAATTAGGACTTACTTATATCTACGGTATAGGTAGAGTTACTTCTAACAAAATTTGTGAAGCAACTGGTGTTAGCGCCGATATTCGCGTTAAAGATTTAACTGATGACCAAGTTGCTAAGCTTCGTAACTATATTGAACATAATGTAGTTGTTGAAGGTGAACTTCGTAAAAAAGTCGACATGGATATTAAAAAATTAAGCGAAATTGGTTGCTACCGTGGTATCAGACACCGTAAAGGGTTGCCTGTTCGTGGACAAAATACTAGAAACAACGCTAGAACTAGAAAAGGTCCAAAGAGAGTTGTTGCAGGTAGTTCTAAGAAAGGTAAATAAGGAGAAAGTGAATTATGGCTACTAAAAAAATTGTTAACAAAACTACAAAAACTAAAAAAAGAGTTTCTAAAAACATTTCTGCAGGTCAAGTTCATATTAAAACTTCTTTTAACAACACAATCGTAACTTTTACGGATTGTGATGGAAATGTTCTTTCTTGGTGCTCATCTGGTAAACTTGGTCTTAAAGGTTCTAAAAAAAGCACTCCATTTGCTGCTCAATCTTGTGTTGAAGATGCTGCAAAAGTTGCTAAAGAACATGGAATTCAAAGTGTTGAAGTTTTCGTAAAAGGACCTGGAAGTGGTCGTGAACTTGCTATCCGTTCACTTCAAAACTGTGAGCTTAATGTTACTATGATTAAGGATGTTTCTCCAATCGCGCACAACGGTTGCAGACCTCCTAAGACAAGAAGAATATAAAAGGAGAAAACCAACTGGCAAGAACTATTCAACCGGACTGCCGTCAGTGCAGACGCGAAGGGTGCAAACTTTTCCTTAAAGGAGCAAGATGTACTTCTAAAAAATGTGCTATGGAAAGAAGACCTGTTATTCCTGGACAACATGGAAATTCAAAACGCAGAGTTGCTTTCTCTGAATATGGCACTCAACTTCGTGAAAAACAAAAAGTAAAAAGAATGTATGGAATTCTTGAAAAACAATTTAGAGAATATTATGAAACTGCTGAAAGAATGAAAGGCGTTACTGGTGAAAATATGCTTTCTTTAATTGAAAGAAGACTTGATAATGTCGTTTACAGAATGGGTATTGGAGCAAGCAGAAAACAATGCCGTCAAATCGTTAATCATGGACACATCACTGTTAATGGTAAACGTGTTGACATTGCTTCTTATCTTGTAAAAGCAGGAGATGTTATCGCTATTAAAGAAAACAAACAAGACGTTGATGCTTTCAAATCTTTGAGAGATACAAAACTTGTTACACCAAAATGGTTGGAATTTGATACAACCACACTCTCTGGAAAAATCTTGGCACTTCCTAAGAGAGAAGATATCGATGCTGATATCAAAGAACAACTTATCATCGAGCTTTATTCGAGATAATCGCGGAGGGAATTGTTTATGGAAATGGAAAGACCAAAAATTACTTGTGAAGAAACTGACAACGGCTCTTTTGCTAGATTTGTTGTTGAGCCTCTTGAAAAAGGTTATGGAATTACACTCGGCAATGCAATGAGAAGAACCTTACTTTCTTCTCTTCCTGGTTCAGCTGCTATTGCAGTTAGAATCGCTGGTGTTGCACATGAATTTTCAACTATCAGAGGGGTAACTGAAGATGTTGTTGATATTATCTTAAACTTAAAAACAATGGCTGTTAAATGTGAAAACAATAGCAAAGATTTCGTTACTTACCTTCACTTAAGAAAAACTGGTGCCGGTGAAATCACTGCAAAAGATTTTGAAGCAAACAGCGATGTAGAAATTTTAACTCCAGACCTTCATATTTGCACTATGGATGATGGCGCCGTTCTCGAAATGGACGTTATGATTGGAAATGGTAGAGGATATGTTCCAAGCGATGTAAACAAAACTAAATTTGACAATATTGATTTTATCGCAATTGATTCAATTTTCTCTCCTGTAAAAAGAGTAAATTTCAATGTTGAAAGCACTCGTGTTGGACAAAGTGTTAATTATGACAAACTTACACTTGAAGTTGAAACTAATGGAACAACTTCTGCTAGAGAAATTGTTGCACTTGCTGGCAAAATTGTTATGGAACATGTAGGGCTTTTTGTAGAACTTTGTTCTCAACTTGCTTCAACTGATATTTTAGTTTCTAGACAAGAAGATAAACAAGTAAAAATCATGGAACTTCCTATTGAAGAAATGGACCTTTCTGTTCGTTCTTATAACTGCTTAAAAAGAGCAGGAATTAATACTGTTGAAGATTTAACTAAAAAATCAAGAGCAGATATGCTTAAAGTTAAAAATCTTGGTATCAAATCAATTGACGAAGTTATTGCAAAACTTGAAAGTTATGGACTTTCTCTTTGCAAAGACGAAGATTAATTTTCATAAAAGGAGAAAATTATGGCTAATGCTAAATTAAATAGACCAAGCAAGGAAAAAAATTCACTTATCCGTGGACAAGTTTCTGACCTTCTTTGGTTTGGAAAAATTGAAACTACACTTGCTAAAGCAAAGTCTGTTAGAAGCAAGGCTGAAAAAATCTTAACTCTCGCAATTAACTCTTATGAAGATATTGCTAAAGTTGAAAAAGAAATTAAAGATGAAAAAGGTGTTAAGGTTGTAAAAACTGTTTCTAATGATGGTCCAAAAAAATTACACGCAAGAAGACAAATCATGGCATATCTTTTTGATAGACAAGAACAAAGAAAAGATAAAGAATCTATCGAAGCTTTCACTGCTAGAACAAAAGATATAAATCATCCTCTTCTTGAAAAAATCTTTAATGTTTATGCACCAAAATATGCTGCAAGAATTAAAGAAGTTGGGCAAGGTGGCGGATATACTCAAATTATAAAAATGGGTAACCGTAGAGGCGACAACGCTGAAGTTGCAATTGTAAAACTCATATAATAAAAAAACTCTTGAAATGGAATAAAATCTAAATCAAGAGTTTTTTATTTTTTATAAAAAACATTTTAAAAAATAAAATTTTATATATTATTTAATAAATCATTGATGAATTGATCTTCATTTTGTTTATTGTATTGTTCATTTAAATGTTTAAATTTTTTTGCTTCTTTTAATGTTGTATTTAATAAGTCATTTATTTCTTGAACTTTTTGTATTTCGTTTTTATAACAATATGACCATAATTGATTTATTGAAAATGCGTCATCTTTTAATATTTTTATTTTTTTCAATTCTATATTAATCATATCAATTATTTGTTTTGATTTATTAATAACAGAATTGCAGTTTCTTAATATATTTTTTTTATAAAGAGAATAACTAAATTCATTATTAAGTATGGTAATTTTTAATTTTTCCGCTTCTTGTAATGTTGTTTTCAATGATTTTTTTAAAGTATTATACTCTTTTGTTAAAGCAATTTTAAAATTTTTTAAATTATTATTAAAGTTTTTCATCTTAAAACTCCTTAAATAAAATATAACATGTTAATATAGGTTTGTCAATACTATAATTAGTCTTGACTTTTTTTAAAAATGATGTTAAGATAAATCTATGGAAAATATAGAAAAAGTTTATTACGATAAAGACAACAATGTAGAAGTTCACTGTTTTAATCAATTTACAGATTACCATTTTTTAAATCGTGGGGAGAATTATCAATTTAAGACTTATAGAATAGGGCGTTTGAATTATTTCACAATTTCAGACTTGCTGAAATATTGGGGAAAATATAATTTACCACTGGGAGATCTTGATATTATAAATAAAGTAAGTATCAATATCTTATATCATGATTTAGACAATGCTTTAAGAAGATTGCCTTCTTGTGTTGTAGATGAAAAAGATATAGAAAAGATATGTGTGGACATTTATTCATCTTTGATGGGGTTAAAACAATGTGATGAAGAGAGAGTTAACCTTATTGCTGATGCTTATTTTTCAAATATAGACTATGCAAATTTTTCAAAAGACATTGATATTCAAAAAAGAGATGAATTGTTTGAAAAACTTGACAACAAATATCTTTTTCAACAAGACGAAGATCATTTTGTTAAAATATCTTTAAGTGACAAACAACCTTTTCAAACAGGCAAAAAAATTGATATCATAGTTGATTCAAATAAAAATTTAAAGCAGGAGAATATTTATAACAGAAAATTATTGCAAAAAGAAATTGATTTTATAAAAAGTTTAAGACAATCAGATGGTGAGAAATAATGAAATGCGTTATTCAAAGAGTGTTAAAAGCCGAACTCAAAGTTGAGTCGAACTTGATATCACAAATAAATAAAGGGTTAGTTGTATTCTTTGGTGTAGAAAAAGGTGACAACGAAGAAATTTGTCAAAAAATTTGCAAAAAAATTTTAAACATGCGTATTTTCGAAGATGAAAATGGCAAAATGAATTTTTCAGTAAAAGATGTAAACGGGCAAGTTTTAATTATTAGTCAATTTACACTTTTTGCAGATTGTTCTCATGGCAATAGACCCAGTTTCTTTCAAGCCGAAGTTCCTGAATTGGCAGAAAAGATTTATGAAAAGGCTGTAGAATATATAAAAAATGAGTCTATTGATGTTCAAAAAGGTGTTTTTGGTGCAGATATGAAAATAAATCAACTTAATGATGGGCCTGTAACAATCATTTTAGATAGTAAAATTTTATAAGTGGAGATTAATAATCTCTACTTTTTATTTTTATTTGCTCACGGTTTTTGCAATTCTTTCCTTGCTAAAAATATTTTTTTGTATTATAATTATTTTAATTGTTAAGGAGATTGAAATGATACTTTTTGGGGATTATCATACACACACAAAATATTCAAGAAAAAATCATGGTAAAGGAACAGTTTTAGAAAATGCTGCTGTTGCTCAAAACAAGGGTTTAAAACAAATTGCTATTACAGATCATGGTTTTAACCATTGGATGTTTGGTATAAAGCATAAAGATATACCACAACTTAAAGATGATATATTAAACGCAAAAGAACTGACAGGCGTAGATATTCTTTTGGGAGTTGAATCAAATATTATATCTAGTGATGGCAAAATAGATGTCGTTGAGGATGATTTTGAATTTTTGGACATTCTGCTTATGGGATTTCATAATCTTGTAAAAATGGAGAATGCTCACGAACTTTTTTACTTAAACTGGGCTAATGGATTATCTGTTTTTTCTCCTAGTAAAGAAAGAATTTCGAGAAATACTACTGCATTTTTAAAAGCAATGGATAAATATCCAATAGATGTCATTACTCACTTAAATTATGGTTATCCTACTGATACACTGGCAGTTGCAAAGATGGCAAAAGAAAAAGGTACGTTAATAGAACTTAATGGCAAAAGAATCAATTTTACAGATAAAGAGCTTGAAATTATGGCTTCAGAGGGAGTTAAATTTATTGTCAACTCAGATGCACATAGTCCTAACAGAGTGGGGGAATGCAATAAAGCAATGAATTTAATTTTTAGATTAAACTTGCCTTTAAATCAAATTGTTAATATAGATAAATTGCCAAAATTTGAAAGCAAAAGAGGTAGAATTTGAGTTTCGCAAAAGAAGTTAAACTAGAAATTTTAGAGCAAGAAATTGAAGACAGCATAGAAGCAACTGCTTTTTTGTCTAGTCTTTTTCATGCTTGTGGCAATTTAAATAAAAATAGTGAAGGCTTTTCAGTAGATCTTGTAACAGATACAAAAGAGGTTTTCCCTTTTGTTGATAAAATTGTTAAAAAATTGTATGGTGAAAATTTGTCTTTAAGCATTTCTGATGATCATATAATCAATAAAACAATTTATTACAAGATCTCCTTTCCTTCAAATATTACAATGTCTATTTTAACTGATTGTTCAATTTTAGAACAATCTACAGAAGGAATTTCATTCAAAGAAGGGATTGACGGCAATTTGATATGTGACGATAGTTCAAAAATTGCCTACATTAAAGGGGCTTTTGTTGGATGTGGGACTTCAAGCATTAAATTAAGTGAATTGGGGTCAAAATTACCAACAACAGGTTATCATGTAGAATTTGCTTCAAGACATCACTCTTTTTTAGAAGGACTGCAATCATTATTAGAAAGTTTCAATATAATATCCAAAATATCTCCAAGAAAAAATATATTTGTTTTATATATAAAAGATAGCGAATCTATTAAAGATTTATTAGCTCTAGTTGGTGCAGTTACAAGTGTATTAAATTTGTCTAATGAAATGGCAACTAGGGGGTTAAGAAATATTATAAACAGACAAGTTAACTGTATAAACGCAAATATTTCTAAAACGGTTGAGGCAAGTTTAAGGCAAGTTGAAGCCATTAATTATATAAACAAAAAAATAGGACTTGAAAGTTTGCCTGAAGATTTGCAAGAAGTTGCAGTTTTAAGACTTGCAAATCAAGAAGAAAGTCTAGATGAACTTTTAAAACTTTCCACATTAAAATTAACCAAAAGTGGTCTTAATCATAGATTTAGAAGAATTTTAAAAATTGCACAAATACTTAAAGGAGAATAGAAATGAAAGATTTTGTCCATTTGCATTTGCATACCGAATTTTCATTACTAGATGGGCTTGCTAGGATTAATAAACTTGTTGATATTGTAAAAGAAAGAGGTTGGAAAGCGGTAGCAATTACCGACCATGGCAATATGCATGGAGCAATAAAATTTTTCGAGGCTTGCATAACCAAAGGAATAAAACCTATTCTCGGCCAAGAATTTTATGTTACACATGACATGAGCTCTAGAAGCAATAAATCAGACACTGGGCACCTTATATTGATTGCGAAAAACAATGAAGGCTATCAAAATCTTTTAAAACTTTCAAGTTTTGCTTATCTTGATGGCATGTATTACAAACCAAGAATTGATTATAAATTGCTTGAAAAACATAGTAAAGGATTGATATGTTTATCTGCTTGTATTGCTGGACATATTCCTCAATATATTTTAAAAAGGCAATATGATGAAGCAGAAAAATTAGCGTTATGGTTTAAAAATCTTTTTGGTGAAGATTTTTATTTTGAAATACAAAACCATGGACTTGCAGAAGAACGTGAGGTTTTGGTTAAATTGACCGAAATGAGCGAAAAGTTGGGCATAAAACTTGTCGCAACAAACGACGTTCACTATTTAAACAAAGAAGATGCAGAATTGCAAGATGTTTTAATGTGTGTGCAAATGGGAAAAACAATTGACGATCCTGACAGAATGAAGTTTTCAACAGATGAATTTTATTTAAAAACATACGAAGAAATGCAAGAGGTTTTGCCGGGCTATGAAGAAGCGTTGGATAGGACTATAGAAATTGCAGAAAAGTGCAATGTTTTTATTAAGACAAAATCTTTAAGAGAAGCAAAAGACAAGGGGAATTCTTTTGTCCCTGATGAAGATACTTTGGGGGCATCGGATAACTTTATTCCACAATATGTTCCGGACACAGGTGAAACTCCAACTCAATTTTTAACAAGACTTGCTCAAGAAGGGTTAAAACGCAATTATAAAGAAATCACACCTGAATTAATTGAAAGATTAAATATGGAATTGACCACTATTGAGAAGTTGGGATTTGTAGAATACTTTTTGATTGTTTGGGATTACATAAATTTTGCTAGGCAAAACGATATCCCCGTTGGACCGGGACGTGGTTCAGGAGCTGGTTCTTTGGTTGCATATTGCAGTGGTATAACTCAAGTTGATCCAATGCGTTATGAATTGTTCTTTGATAGATTCATTAATCCAGAGCGTGTATCTATGCCAGACTTCGACGTTGACTTTTGTATGGATAGACGTGGAGAAGTTATTGAATATGCAAAAAGACGTTATGGCTTCGACCATGTTTCCAATATTGTTACATTTGGAAACATGCAAGCAAAAAATGCCATACGTGATGTTTCAAGAGTTTTAAGATATCCTTTATCAGAAACAGATAAAATCACAAAAGAAATCCCATTAAAACCTGTTAAAAAACCTCCGGTTTTGAAATATTATTTTGGAATGACTGGTAAAGAAGAAGATAAGCAGTACATTATTCCAGATTTGAGAAAGATGTATGATGAAGATGAACAAGTCAAGAAAATTGTTGATATGGCAATTAAACTTGAAGGTGTGCCAAGAAATGTTTCTATGCATGCCGCTGGTGTTTTAATTGCTCCAGATCCTGTCTTTGATTATGTCCCAATGGCTAAAAGTGGTAACGATGTTATAACACAATTTGATATGCTCGAACTTGAACATTTAGGTCTTTTAAAGATGGACTTTTTGGGATTAAGAACTTTGACTGATATTCACAAAGCGATTAAATATATAAAAGAAAATCATGGCGTTGAGATTGATTTCACAAAGATGGATTATAATGATCCGAAAGTTTATGAACTTATAGGCTCAGGTAATACTGATGCCGTTTTCCAACTTGATGGTTCAGGAATGAAAAAGTTTATGAAAGAACTTCAGCCAACTTCTCTTGAAGATGTTATTGCGGGGATTTCATTATATAGACCTGGACCTATGGACTTTATACCAAAGTTTCTTAAAGGGAAAAGAAATCCTGAACAAATTGAGTATGAAGATCCTTGTTTGGAACCGGTTTTGCGTAATACTTATGGTTGTATTGTTTACCAAGAGCAAGTTATGAAAATCTTCCAAGTTATGGGAGGCTATAGTCTTGGCGGTGCAGATAACGTGCGAAGAATTATGGGTAAAAAACAAGTCGATAAAATTCCACTTGAAAGAGATAAATTTTTAAACGGTTATGTTGACCCTAAAGGTGTTAAAGCTCCAATACCTGGTGCCCTTGCATTAGGCCATGATAAAGATGTTTCGATAAAAGTTTTTGACCAAATGGCAAAATTTGCGGGATATGCGTTTAATAAATCGCATGCTGCGGCCTATGCCTATGTCGCTTATCAAACAGCATATTTAAAAACTTATTATGAAGTAGAGTATTTAACCGCAGTTTTAAATAACAGAATAGCGACGCTTGATCTTGTAAAAAAATTTACAAATTATGCAAAAAAAGAGGGTTTTGAAATTTTACCTCCTGATATTAATAAATCTGTTTCTCTTTTCAAAACAGAAAATGGAAATATTCGTTTTGGGCTTGGTGCATTGAAAAATGTTGGAATGAGTGTGACTAATTACATTGTTGAAGAAAGAAATAAAAACGGGGAATTTAAAAGTTTTGAAGATTTTATTTCAAGATGTGCATGTCAAGAATCTGGTATTAATAAGAGAACGATTGAAGCTTTAATTTTGTGTGGAGCGTTTAGTTGCTTTGGAAAATATCGTTCTCAATTAATGGATGTTTATCCTTTAATTTTAGAAAGAACAGTTGCAGACAAAAAGAAAAAAGCAACAGGGCAATTTTCAATTTTTGATACTTT
Organism: uncultured Clostridia bacterium; assembly: GCA_944384485.1. Classification (GTDB taxonomy): domain Bacteria; phylum Bacillota; class Clostridia; order Christensenellales; family UBA1242; genus Caccovivens. The sequence goes on along the minus strand of CALWTO010000022.1, from coordinate 1,890 downwards.
TGAAGAAGAAAGTGCAATTATAAACAATGTTGAATATCCAAATATTAAAGAGTTTAGTAAAGATACTATATTAAAAAATGAAAAAAATATTGCGGGGATATATCTTTCAGGTCACCCATTAGATGATTATATAGATAAATATGATAGCTTTAATTTTACATCAGATATGTTTGATGATTTGAACAATGAAGATGAAAATGTTGAAGATGAAGATTATGGCGAAAACATCAATATGGAAGTTGATGAAAGGGTTAAGGACAATCAATCAGTTATTTGCGGAGGCAGAATTGCTGAAATAAGCAAAAAGCTGACAAAAACGGGAAATATGTGTTTTGTTAAAATTGAAGATATTTATGGAACATTTGAAACTATTGTTTTTCCAAAATTTTTCAATAAATTTAAAGACTTTTTGGAAGAAGATAACATGGTCACAATAAAGGGAAAAGTGTCGATAAGGCAAGGCAATACTCCTGTTATATTGGTTGAAAATGTTATTCCTTGGCAAAAAAAAGAAGTAGAAAACAATTTTAATGACAAAAAAATTTATCTTCGTTTTGATACAAAAAATATAGACATTTATCAAAAAGTTAAAAATATAGTTTCTTCTTATCCTGGAGAAAATCAAGTGATAATTAAGTGCAATTCTTCTCAAACCGCATTCGCTTTTAATTTAAAAGTTGACATAAACAATTATCTTATCAATGAACTTATTGGCTTGCTTGGCGAAACAAATGTTGTTATAAAGTGAGGGTAAATGAAAATTTTATTATTGGCTAGCGGGGGAGATGCTCCCGGAATGAATAAAATTATTTTTAATCTTTTTAAAAAATATAAAAGCAATATTTGGGCTTGTGAAGGCGGCTTTAAAGGATTAATTGAAGGCAAAATTTTCTCTTTATCTTGTTTTGAACCTGAAAAATTTAAAAATCAAGCAGGCTGTTGTATTAAATCTGCAAGATGTTTAGAATTTAAAACGGAAAAAGGATTCAAAAAAGGGCTTAAAAATGCAAAGAAATTTGATGCTGTTGTTATTTTAGGTGGAAATGGCTCTTTTGAAGGTGCAAAAAGACTGGCAAGCAAAGGTGTAAAAGTTGTTTTTGTACCCGTAACAATTGACAATGACGTTGGAATAAGTGAATACAGTTTAGGTTTTCATACAGCAGTCAAGGCTTGTTGCGATGCGATATATAATATTATGCCAAGTATGAATGCATTTAACAGGTGTTGTGTTTTTGAGGTCATGGGGAGAAAATATGATAAAATTGCCTTTGCTGTGGCGCAAGTGACTAATCCTGATGCTTTAATTTCAAATGAAGAAGATTTAAATTTTTCGAAAATATCAAAAATTGTTAGAAAAAATTTTAAAAACAATAATTCTTCATTTATAGTCATTAGAGAAAACATTTTAAGTTTAAACAAATTTGTTTCAACATTGAAAACAATGGTGAAAGATATTGACATTAAAACTTTTGTTGTCGGGCATTTGCAACGGGGGACGAAGCCAACAAAAGTTGATTTAAAAAAAGCAAATGAATTTTCAAAATGTATCTTTAAATCTATCAAAACTAAAAATATGTTAGATGCTGTAACAGTAAAAGGCGGAAAAACATTTTTAAAAGAATATTGATTTTTTCAATAAAGAAAACAAATGATTTTGCGTTGAGAATTTGATAAAAAATATTTATAAAAATTTAAGTATTTTTTGTCAAATTCCTTGACAAATCATTGTCTATGTGATAAACTTTCAAAGTCAACAATGTAACGTGCAGGTGTAGTTCAGTGGTAGAACCCCAGCCTTCCAAGCTGGTTGCGAGGGTCCGATTCCCTTCACCTGCTCCACTGTGCTTCCATAGCTCAGCTGGATAGAGCAATGCCCTTCTAAGGCAGAGG
>CALWTO010000021.1 GCA_944384485.1 uncultured Clostridia bacterium | reverse complement strand
TTGATCTTCAAATGCCTTCACTTGGTTTTGATTTATCATCTTTAGATTTAAACACAATTGGCGGAATGCTTTCAAATCTTAAAGAAACAAAAGATGATGATAAAATAACTTTAGCCATTGATGTTCCGGTTGTAGGACAAATTGAAATTCAAACTGATTATTCATACAGACCTTTAGCATTAACTCTTCCACAAACACAAATCAACGATACTATCAATTTTTCTGTAAATGCAGAAATAAACTATCCAGAAACTTATGATGTAGTTGAAGTACAAGAAGATGATTATATAAATCTTACCTCTATTTTGGATATAGCAAAAGCTGGAATTAACGTTCTTAATCAAGACACAATAACTTTAAACTCCAATTTAAAAATCTATGAACAAGAATTAAATTTTGATTTAACTATTGATTTAGAAAACTATAATGTTTTGTTAACAACAGCTCTAAACAACAGAATTGCTTCTTTAATCTTTCAAGACAATTCTATTTTCTTAAGTTACGAAAATCTTTTTGTAAAGTTTGACTTAAACGAATTTGAAAATTTAACACTATTACTGGAAAAATATTTTAATATACAACTACCTACTGAACTTATTAACAATATTTTAAGCAGTATTGCAAATAAAGAAATCCTTCAAATAATTAATTACATTCAAATGCCAGAGATAAATCTAAAGACCATTGATTTGTCTGTCATTGAAAAAATAATAAGCGAAAATGGAAATTATACAATTTTCTTAAAAGAAATAGGAAAATTTGGTTTAGTCATTAACAATGATACACTAGAATCAATTGCATTTGAAAATGATTTAATAACCGCTTCTTTAAAATGTGAAAATGCTATTCAAATACCAGAAATTAACAAAGATAAATATGTAGAACTTTCTTTGCTTTTGCCTACAGTAGATAACATTTTAAACATTGCTCAAAGCAATTCAATAAATGGAAATTTCGGCATTTCGTATAATGATTTTAAAGTAAATGGGAGTTATCAAATTTCATTAAATCAAAATGATTTTGTTATTCTTGCAAACCTTGAAATTTTAAACGAAAAAGTAAATTTAACTCTTGTTAACAACACAATTTATTTACAAAGCGGTGCTATAAATCTAAAAGTTTCGCTTAACAATATCGATAAAATACTCGAATTCTTAAAAACTTATTTTGATTTAAGTTTTGACACATCTTCAATGCAAAATGCAATTGAAACTGTTTTAGAACAATTGTCAACTGAAACTTATAGTCAATTTATAACTTCAATATCACAAAATGAAAATGCTTTACTTATAGAACTTGCAAATGGACTAGATGTCAATATTGTAACTTCTCAAAAGTACTTGAATATAAGAGCAAATTATCAAGAATTTGAACTTCTTGCATCTTTAAATGGTAGCGAAGAAGACATTGAAAAACCTGTAATAAATGAAGTTGATTTTATAAGTGAACAAGACATAATTGCTATTACAACAAATATTTTAGATTATATAAATGGAAATTCTTACAACGCTAAAATTGATTTGCAATACCAAGATTTGACAGCAACTGGCTTTGTAAGTTATCAAAATACTCTTGAAGCAAAACTAAATTTAAAATATGGTGAATTTGCATATGATATCGCAATTATAACAGATGAAGATTTTAACTTTGATTTGTATATTTCTAATAATAACATTGCATTAAAATTAAATTTGGCAAGTATAGAAGACCTTATTCAAACAGTTACAGATTTCTTGGGAATTAACCTGAAAGAAGAAATAGAAAACATTTTAAATGATTTGAATAATACAACAACCGATTTTGATTTAAGTTCTCTTTCATTATCAATAATAAAACAATTTACAAAAGATAAAATTGAAATAAATTATAATGATGTGATTGCTACAATAAATATCAAAAACAACTTTATTGACAATTTTACTTTAAATTATAATGATATTTCTGCTAACCTTTTCGTTTTAAATGAAAAAGTAGACACAATCCCTATTGAAGCTGATTACCAAGATTTGTCTACACTTTCAGATAAAGTAAACGCAATTTTAAATACTTTGTTAAATAAAACAGGAAATATTAATTTGAGTCTTGATTATGTTGTCAATAATGAATTAACAAACTATCAAGCACAAGCACAATACGATTTAAATTCAACTGATGCTTTAAAAGCAACAATAACCCAAAATATAGAAAACGGATTTAAAATAAATGCAGGTGTTTTTGATAATTATGTTTACTTTGATTATAGTGATTTACGAGTAAAGATGGAATATAACTCTATTCTCGAAATTGCAAATAAAATTTTGCCAATGGTTGGAATTGAACAATCTATAGAAGAAATTATTGAAACTATTGATATTGGCAAATTGTTGGGAAATTTGGCTTCAACTGCTCAAATACCTAGCGTTGACATAAACCAAGTTTTAGTGATGATAAACTATATTGAAAAATTTACTTGCAATGAAAATCAATTATCTGTCATCTTAAACAGTAAAATGTTTGGTATCGAAAATGGCAATAACGTTGGAATCACTGTCAATTTTAATGATAATAAAATTTCTAATGTTTTAATTAATAATCTCTATACTAGCGATGATACATCATCATATTTAAATTTAAATGTAGATTTCTTTACATTTAATGGTGTTGAAAGATTTGAAGATATGACAAACTTTATGGATTTAACACCACTTAAAAATGTTATATTAAGCGCACTCAACATGACCACTTTAACGGATTTTGAAATTCAAGGCAGTGCAAATATTTCAATTTTGGGAATAAATATGAATGTTCCATACACTATTCAACTTTCTCTTAATGAAGAAAGTGGACCATTACTCTTTGCTGAAATTGGTACTATACCTGTTTATGATATTTTAAATGAAGATGATGGTGATAAATATCAATTTGGTGATACTGATGGTGGCTATGATAGAGTTTTACAAATTTATTACAAACAAGGTTATATTTACCTTTATAGAAAAGAAAAAATTTCAAAAGTTACAATTTGGGATAAATATAGAGATTATGAAAAATCAATAAAATTATCTCTTGAAAGCTTTATGGCAAATCCATTATATTATTTAGTAGATTGGGGTTTTGGAATGAAAAGCAGTATTATGGACGAAATTTACAGTGCAGTTGAAAAATCTCAAAATCGCCCTACACCAATTAATTTTGGAAATGTATTGCTTGGAGTTAATGAAGATAATGTAAATAAAGTTTACGGATTGACATTAAACTTAAAAGAACTTGCTTACAATGATATGATGGATAAAATGACTTTGAGCCTTGGGTTAATAAATAATGCAGAAACAAATTATCAAGACTATATTGGATTAATAAACTTTACAATGAACATGCCTTTTACTGATTCAATCGTGATGAACCTTTCAACAACAGATACAAAATTGGTTAATATTGGGCAAGAAATTGATATGTCAAAAGTTCATGCTTTTGCTGATAATTATTCTTATCCAGAAGGAGAAAGTTGGCAAGCATCCGATGGCAATTGGTCAAAACAATAATAAAAACCGTATTTGATATACGGTTTTTTAATATGGTATGTATCCTATTGGTTTGATTCTTTTTGCCTCGAATTCTACAAAAAATATGTTTTTAAAATCTTGTTTTTTATATCTAACACAAAAATTTTGATCTAATTCTAAATAATTATTTATAATTGGCTTTAATTCTTTTTCTAAAATTTGGCACACCCTTTGTGGATCAAACATCTTGTCTTGTTCAAGCACAAAATTTAAACGACTAGAAATTTTTTGTTCCATTTAATCTCCTTTTAAACGCGTTTTTTTATCGTTCTTTTAAAATATCCTAACAGTCCTTTATATTTGTATGTGCAATCAAAAATCTTTTTTGAGCCATTGTGAATATTCTCACTTAATAAAGTAAATGCTCTTGCACTTTCTATTGAGTTACATTGACCGCCTAACGAGCAAGAAGATCCAATCGCATCATCCTCCGGAATGATTCCTATAAGAGGTATATTTAAGGCGCGCACAATACTTTCCACATCCATCAATTCTCCATTTAAAAGCATGTCCCCTCTCATCCTATTTATCACCAAACCTTTATAACCAATGTTATAATCATTTAAAAGAGCAATTACTTTGTCTGCATCTCTAATAGAAGAAAGATGAGGTGTTACAACAATAATTGCTTCGCTAGCAGGGAAAACAGCTCGATGAAATCCAGCCTCTACTCCTGCGGGACAATCAATTAAAATATAATCAAAATTGTTGTCTAATTGGTCGACAACATTTTTGATATGTTCTCCTAGAATTTTCACCTTATTATAAGCATGTATCGAAGGCATAACATACAAAGACGAAATTTTTTTATCTTGTACTAATGCTTGCCTTGCACGACATTTCCCCATAATAACATCAGTTATATCAAAAACAACTTGGTCTTCTACGCCCATTACAACATCTAAATTGTTTAATCCAATATCTACATCAAGAAGAACCACCCTAAACCCTAATTTTGCCAGATTTTTTCCAAGATTTGCCGTAATAGTAGTTTTACCAACACCACCCTTACCACTTGTAAGAACAATTTTTCTTGCCATATTTTTCTCCTAGTCCAATTGTATAATAATATAAACATTGAACAAAAGAGATTAATAAATTTTTATTGTTTATTTTGTCATATTTTGTTTTTACAAATCAAAATAAAAAAACATGTAAATTTACATGTTTTAAAAATTCTCAATAATTTTATTTAAAAGAATAGTGTCATCTAGCAATTTTCCCGCACCATTAATAGAAACATTTTCACAGTCTGTTAAAATTTTAAAAGGGTATTTAAAATTATGCTTTAAGTAATGGTCTAAACCTGTTATGTTACTCATTCCACCAACAAAAATCACCCCATTATTAATAATGTCTGTTGAAATTTCAGGAGGCAAAGATGTTATAGTAACATCAGCGCTTCTTACAATTTCGTCATAAAATGGCTCAAGTATTGGCAACAAATCATTTGAAGTGATAATATAAGATTTTGGCATTTTACTTTCCACATCAATCCCTGTAACTTCCATGTTTAAGGTATCATTTGAGTATAAACTACCAATTTCCATTTTTAAATTTTCACTTACTCCAACACCAATTACAATACCATGATTGTAAGCAATTGTGTTTGTTATGGCAACGTCAACGGCTTTTCCACCCAAGCCAAGAGTTGCACCTTTTATAATGGAATTCATATTAATGACAGCAATGTCTGTATTTGCACCACCGATGTTGATAACCATATTTGTTTTTGTAGAACTTATATTTTTCCCTGCACCTATACAAGAGCAAATAACTGTTGGAACTAAAGCAACTTCTCTAAATCCTACTTCATTCAAAAGATTTTTTAGATTAGTTTTTTCTTTGTCTGAAATTGAGCAGTTTACTAAAACGATAATATTTTCTTTTTTTCTTTTAGTTTCAAGTTTATCAAAGAAATATATTAACAATTCTTTTAAATATGCATAATTGCTGATTTGACCATTTACAATCGGACTAAATATTTCAACATTTTCACTTGTCTTACCCATCATCTCTTTAGCCTTTTGCCCCATACCAACAATTTCGTATCCACTTGCGGTAGTTTCAACAGCAATAAGAGTAGGCTCACACAAAACAATACCAAAATCTTTTACAAAAATTTTAGTATATGCTCCCCCAATCTCAATGGCAAATTTATAATTTTTCATCTTATGCTCCAACAATTATATAATTTGTAAACTTTTTTTGAAAACTTTTTTATAATCAGATGCAATTTTCATGCCTTCCATTATTTCAAACTCAGCCTCACCTTCAACAACAGTTTTTACTATTATTGAATCACCCAAAATGTCACAAACAATGTCTGTAATTATAGGTTTCCTTGAGGCATTTAAGGCTCTTGCAAGGTTTAAAATAACTCCCAATTTACGAACGGCATCAAGGTCTTCGTCAGTTAAAATATCTTTATATCTAATCCATTCATTTAATGAAAGATTGTCAAGCTTTTGACTTAAACATATAAAACTTGCAACTAAAAGTTCCTTATGTGATGCTCCACATATCCCAGAATTTAAAATTACATCAAATCCATATTTTTCGAAATTATCATAGTTGATCAGTTTTCCACAATCATACATAAATGAAGCAATTCTTAAAGGTTTTACATAAAATCTAGGAAGTTTATGCATAACTTTTAATTGTTTAAAAAGAATAAGAGCCATTTGATAAACATATTCATTTATTGAATTTTCTTCTTTATTGAATTCATAAAAATTATCAAGTGAATTCGATAATAAATCTGAAAATTTTTCTTGATTTGTAACAGTTGTATTTATTTGCATAAGACCATTTCTTAAACTAGCAGTAGAAATGGCAACACTTTTTGCTCCGCTAACTTGATAAATCGCTTTTATAATTGCTATTCCGCTTAAAACTTTATCTGCGTTTTCAAAATCAATTCCTTTTATTTTTCCAATTTTTTCAACATCAACACCTTTGATAAAATCAAATGTTTTTAACATAATTTCATCACTAACTTCGTAATAATTGTCTAAATCTAAAGGATATCTTGCAATTTTTTTAGCGATTTTGCCAAAAGCCAAAAAGGCATTTCCGCATCCTACAATGTTGCTTTCTTCATCTATTTCTCTAATGATTTCTGATTTTTCAAATTCTTCCTTTGCCACAGTCAACATTTGTTCAATAGTTCTGTTTTCGCCATTTTCGTTTTTCAAAATGCTGTTTGTGCCAACATTTATAATTTCACTGCCTAGCATAGTTCTTCTGTTATATTTGACAATGCCAGTAAAATCATAACCTGTGTATATAAAGAATCCTTTTGAGTTATCTATCGAATTTACTACAGAATTGTAAAGAATTTTTATAAATTCTTCATCTGATAAAATTTGAATTGTCATAGCAGTATTGTTGTAGACTTCATCGACAAACCCCTTATAATTTCGTGCAGACAATAAAATTTTGGAAGATACCGCAATGATTTTACTTGCTTTATAACTTTCAATTAACTTTCTATAAATCTTAATAACATTCAATAAATCATTTCTTGTTTTAGGTCTAATAAGTTGTTCACTAGCGATTTCTTCCCCTAAATTAAAAGGTTGATTTTTGTCCAAAATCATTTGAAATCTGCCATTGCTTACTTTATAAATAGAAACCCTTAACATGCTTTCATTTAATTCTAAAATTGCTATTTTTTCCACTTTTTCCTCGCTTAATCAAGTTTTATTGCATCAACAGGACAACTTGCCTGACATGCTCCACAATGAATACATTTGTTTTTGTCAATTTCTGCTTTCCCATTTTCATTAAACTTGATTGCTCCAACTGGACAAATCGCAACACAAGTTCCACAGCCAATACATTTCTCTTGGTTAACCATATAGTCCTCCGCTTGCAGTTATTTTAGCATATTTTACTATAAATGTAAACTAAAATTTTTAATTATAATTAATAAATATAATTATTTTTGCTTCTTTTCCCTGTTGTGTTTAAATAATTTATAGAATTCAAAAATTGCAAGCAAGCAAAGAAAAATTCCAAAACTTTTTCTCAAAATTTTTGAAGGTAAAAAACCTACGGTATAAGCCCCCAAAAAAGAAAAAATTATTCCGCTAAAAATTATATAAAATATTCCTTTCGTTTTTATATATCCATTTTTGTAATGTATAAAAAGCGAAAAAACAGCCATTAGTAAAAAAGAAATTAAATTTATTCCCTGTGCTAATTTTTGGTCTAAATTCAAAAAAATTGTCAATAATGGAATTAAAAGTGTGCCTCCACCCATTCCAAGACCTCCAAAAATGCCAGCGATAAAACCAAAAAGTGCATTTAAAAAAATCATCATATAATTAATTTAATTCCTCCTAAAAACATCAATAATGCAAATATAAGTTTAATGATTTTTGAAGGCATAACTTTTAAAAAATAAGCCCCCAAAATACCACCCAACACAACACCCAAACCGATATTAATTAATGGAAAAGATTGAACGGAACAATTAAAAACATATACACAAGCAGAGATAAAACTTAACGGAAAAATCACAGCTATCGCAGTGGCATGAGATTCTTTTTCGTTAAGATATAAAACCTTTTGTAATAATGGAACGCAAACCATTCCCCCTCCACCACCGAAGAAACCGTTTAAAAGCCCAATCAACGCGCCACTAAAAAGCAAGATAAAAATTTGTTTTTTTAATATCTTGCCTTTTCTATTTTTGACAATATTATCACAATATTCTGTACTTTTTGTTAAATTTGAATTTTTTGTAAATTTCATATATTTATTATTAATAATTTTGTAAAAATTATTTGATTATCGGCAATAAATATACTATAATATTAAAGTGAATTAATTATATAATTCTATTTATTACTTTTCAATTAAAAGGTGTAATATGGCTAAAAGAAAATTAACAAAAACAAAATTAATTCCATTCGCAGTGCTTGCAATGCTTCCTGCGTCTTTATGTTTTGGTTTTAACACGTTAAACTTATCAAGAGCAGACGACTATTCTTATATATCTTCTTACAGCGAAAATGTAACTGAAGACAAAATTTCAAACGCTTCTTTTGAAGAAGGCGGAACTCCTTACGATAAGTCAAACAATTTAACCGGTTGGACTGCGATAGAAAGCGAAAGCAATGCAAATGGATGCATTATAAACGTTGGCACAGGCTCAACAAGTGATGAAAGCACAACCAACAAAACTTTTTCTGCTTATCAAAACACAGTGTATTTCTTGGAAAACAATCCTGGTTCTTTTGTGAAAGATGATAGCAGAATTTTAATGATAAATTCAAAAACTTCAAACGATAGCAAGAAAAATCAGCAAGCAAACAAAGGTTATCGCTCTGACACAATAACTCTTGACGCAAATTCATATTATTCTTTCTCTTTCGCAGTAAAAACAGCGACAAATGGTGATGATTCAGTAAGTGCTTCTGCTTATCTATCTGGCTTAACTGATGCAAATGGAGAAATTATTGAAGTCGGTTATGAAAATCTTCAAAATTACGATTGGAAAAGTTTTGAAATTTATGTAGCAACTGGAGATGAAGCACAAGAAGTCACTTTGAATTTCTATCTTGGATCAAATAAAAATGATTATAGCACTGGAGCTGTTTTCTTTGATGAAGTAGTATTGCAACAATTTTCCGCAAATGAATTTGCAAAAAATCTTGATTTAAAAAACTATACAGAAGACAATTATCAAGATTTAAATTCGACAGAAACAAAATTTGTAGTAAAAGACCTTTTAAGTGAAGATGAAAAAATTGTTGATTCTAGTTATAATTTCAACTTCGAAAATGAAATCAACTCTTCAAACACCTTAGGTTCAGCATGGACTGTTTCAAGTAAGAAAAATGGTGAAGCTCAAATTATGAATCTTAAAAATTATGCTTCAACATTTAAAGCAACAACGGGCTATGAATATGTAGGCCTTGACTTATCTTATGATTTGATAAACGATGTTGAAAACAGTCAAGCTCTTGTGTTATACTCTAAAAAAGATGGTTATATAAGCATTAAATCGAAATCAATTGATATTAATCCTCACCAAATTTATAAAATTACTGCATCAATAAAAGTTTCAACTATTGAAAGTGGAAGTTTTACGCTTGGAGTTGAAGAAAATGATGGAATTTACACTTACCACCCTTCACTCGAAAATTCTTCAAACTCTTATTCTTTCCAAAGTGGTTCAACTTCTGGTATAACAAGCAATACAACAAACAACTATACAAATAATTATCAAACAGTTGAACTTTATGTTAAAGGACATTCACTTTATAAATCTTCATTTAATATTGTTCTTTCATTAGGCAATGATTCAACAAATGCAAAAGGTTGTGTAGTTATAGATAACATAACAATATCAAATGCTAGTTACGAAGAATATTCCAATGCAACAAACAAAGTTGAATTTACTTCTTATTCAAGCACAAACTCAAACAATTCATACTTTAATGAAACAGAAAGTGAAAATAAAGATTTCCCAGCAAAAGCCACCGGCTTTACTACAGAGTTTGGAAACGAACAAGAAAGCGAATCAGGAGTTGTTTACCTTAATACAAAATCTATGTATGATGAAATGTATAGCGGTTACGATTGGGCGGGAATATTCCCAGGAAATCCAAATGGAACAACTTCTGTAAACAATGTCTACATGATGTATAACAACACTGCAACATGGCAATCTATTTCTACTTCAACCGACTTTTCTTTAACAAAAAATTCTTATCAAAAAATTTCATTTGATTTGTTCACATTATCAAAAAGTTTAATAAATACAGCAAATGTAAATGTTGAAATAGTCGATGAAAATGGCATTGTCCTTTTCAAACAATCTGGAATAAAAAGTGAATCTAAATGGAATACAATAGAAATTATTTTGCACACTGCTGAAACTGTAAATAGTAATATAACAATTAAAATCTCATTAGGAGATGAAGACAATTTAATTTCTGGATGGGCTTATATAGACAATTTGTTAGTTTCAAGTTCTAATGAAACAGCTTATAAAAATGCTAATTATAAAAATGATTTTTCAGATTACTTTTTGTCTTTTGAATCAAACGAATTAAGCGGTGATGTTCATCAATCAACAACTACAACTGCATACCAATTCTCTGTGGATGAAACTTTTGATGGAGAAGAAGCATCTAACAATTATGCAGTGGGCGGTTTAGTAAATGGAAAAGAAAATATATATGACATTCAAAATGATTTAAATCTTTTAGTTTTAACTTCAAAATTGCCTAGCACATCAAGTCTTAAATCGGTTTTCACATTTGACCTAGAAAGTGAAAGTTACTACAAATTAACATTTGATTTAAAAACATATTTTAGCGAAGACTTAGATGAAGAAAATGATTATAATTATGGTGCTTCAATTGGAATTGAAGGTTTTGATATAATTAAAAATTTAATTTCTAATAACAAATTAACAACCTACACTATTTATTTAAACAGTTCTTCTGCATCAACTTCAAATCTTATTTTTAGTTTAACTTCAGATTGTAAAGATACTTTAGGAACTGCTTTAATTACAAATATTGAATTAACTAAATGTGAACAAGTTGAATTTAACGCAGCAAAATCAAATCAATTCTTTGGTGAAACAGTATTCCAAAGCAATTATCAAACAGCAGATGACGATTCTACAACTGATGATGACACTACAACTGACAACGACACAAATACTGATGATCCATCAAATACAACATCTCCATGGCTTTTAATTGGTTCTATAGTAATGGGGCTTGCGATGATTGTTGCTATAATTGCATATTTCTTAAGAAAAATCAAATTCAAGAAAAAAGACAAACTTGAAAAATCAAAATATGATAGGAAAATTTCAATTGACACAGAATTAGTTGCAAATGAAGCAAAAAAGAGAAGAGATGAACAATTGAATCAATTATTTAACGCTAAAAATAGTTTAATTAAAGAAAAAGAAAATCTTGAAGAAACTCATAAATCATATGTAAAAGAAGCAAGATTAAGTAATAAAGGCAAAATCACAAAAGAAACGGAAAAAGAGTTTAAACAATATTCTGCAAATATAAGCAAATTAGAAGAAAAACTTTCAATTTTGGAAGAACAAATTTCTCAAGTTTCTTCCCCTGAATACTTGATTGGAATTGAAAAAGAAGTCGAACAAGAGGAAGAGTATAGAATAAAAATTGAAAGAAAACAGCTGAAGGAAAGAAATAAAGATTAATGCTAATAAAAAAAGAAGGTAAGTTTTAACCTTCTTTTTTTTATTTACTCATCGTCATCGTCAAAGTCATCATCTTCATCTTCTTCGTCGGACAAATCATCAAAATCATCTTCGTCTTCTTCGTCCTCGTTGTCATATTCGTCATCATCTTCATCATCAAAATCATCTTCAAATGGCATATCTTCATCTTCTGGAAAATCAATATCTGGAGCAATATCGTCATCATCAAGAAGAGAAGATTTTGTTATATCTGTAACCGAAGCCATTTCACCTGTTTCATCTTCTGCAGTCATAATGTCTTCTTCGTCATCTCTAACCATATAATCTTCCCAATCTGTTGAAATTTCGCCATCTTCATTTTGATGTTCTTTTAAACAATTTGCACACATAATTTCATCTGGTTGAATATAATTTGTTTTACATATTGGACAAAGTTCCAAATCAATATCATCAACATAATCACGTTTTGCTTCCATTTCTGCTTTGCAAACAGAACAATATTTATCCTTTTTTTGTATATAATTTAATTCACATCTTGGGCATCTTATATAAACAGGTTTTTTCATAAAACAACTCCTTTTTTCTTTTTCTGTTTTCTCCAACATTATACTAATATATAAAGAAAATGTCTAATAAATTTTATAATTTTTTATATTTTTTTTAGATTTTTTTCTTTTCTTTCAAGATCATCTTCAGCTTGACTTTTTCGAATATATAATGGTTGAATATTGTTTATATTAACATAATTTTCTTGCTTGTTTTTAATTTCAGCAAGTTCTAAAAAGTCAATGCAGTTAAGTTCTATTTTTTCGTTACCAATATTTTCTTCTTGCAAACCTACAAAAACTTCTTTGTTTTGCAAAAACGATATATCTTCAACTTTTTCTTCAGTCAATTGTTTCCCATTTTTATTGAATTTAGCAACAAATATATTGCCACTTAACGCATTAATTAGGCACCAAAAATCAGTTTTTGGCGAGAATGATTTGATATATGTATATGCCATAAGTTCAAAAGAAGTTATTTGAACTACATTAAATTTACTTATACCAGCACATAAGCCTTTAATAAGACCTAAAGAAATTCTTAAACCTGTGAAAGAGCCCGGGCCAATTACAACTGCAAAGCAATCATTATCTACAACTGACAAGCCATTTTTGCTTAATAAATCATCTATCGCAGGCAACATTTTTTCACTATGCCCGCAGTTTGCATCAATTTCACAATAATCTTTTTTGCCTTTTATATTTATTCCTATTAAGCCTTTTTTGAAAGCAGAGCAAACGGCAATCATTCTCCTCCTCCTATAATAATTTGTCTTTCGTTTTCTCCTGTTTTTTTGATCTCAACATTAATATGAGGACATTTTATCAAACCTTTTACATTCTCTGGCCATTCTACTAAAACTATTCCGCTTTGAGAAGAAGGATCAAAATATTCAGCAAATCCCATTTCTTCAGCCTCTTCAACTGAAGTTAATCTATACATATCAAAATGATATATTGGAAATTTTCCTTCTTCATAAATATTTAGCAATGTAAAAGTTGGGCTAGTAACAACTGCATTTGAACCAAAACCTTTTACCAACCCTTTTACAAAATGGGTTTTTCCTGCTCCCAAATCTCCATGTAAAAGTAAAACTGTGCCTTTGTCTAAAAAACTTGCAAACTTTTCTGCAAATTTCATTGTCTCCTCTTCAGATTTTGTATTGATAAGCAATTTATTCATTTTCTTCTCCGTCAGTAAGATTATTTAAAATTATTTTCCTTTTGAGTTTATTAAAATAACACATATAAATCAAAAGCATAATAGATGCAATTATTGCCCCTTCAAGTAATCCAATTATAACATCAGTTAAATAATGCACACCTAAAACCATTCTTGAAAAAGCAACCAATAAAGCAAATAAAACTGAAAAGATTGTAGTTAATGATTTTAATGATTTACTTTTAGTTGTTTGGAATGCGTATACACAAATAAAAATTGCAAGAACTGCCACGCACACACTATGCCCCGATGGCATACTAAAACCACCTTCTCCTCCATAATTTATAATAAAATCATAAGTTTCAAAAGGTCTTGGTCTGCAAACTATATTCTTTATTACAAAATTAACAACAGAAGCAAAAATAAATGTAAATACCATATAAAAAGCTAATAGTTTTCTTTTTCTAAAAATGATTATAAAGGCAACAAGAAGCCCAAGCCAACTGCCTAAAAGTGTTATCACTTGAAAAAAAGAAATCCATGTATTATTTAAACCAGTTTGCAAAAATTTGATTAAGTTTACTTCAAATTCCATGCTATTATTGTAGCAAAATATATAAAAAAATACAACAAAATAGATATTAAAAAAATAAAAAAGCAAAAAATCTTGCTTTCCTATTTTTAAATTTTATTTTAAAACTGATATGGCAATTCCATCTTCAATATCATAAAAATTGCTAGAAAAATCATTATCTTCTTGCAAAGTTTTTAAAAACTTTCGCAAATTCACCACCATTGTTCTATGTTTATGGGCAATTGGACCGATTGATTTGACTAAACCATGCAAATAAATATTGTCTACAAACAAAACGCCATTTTGATTTAAAAGAAGTTTTGTTAAAGGTAAATACTTTATATATTGTCCTTTCGGTCCATCAAGAAAAATAAAATCAAATTTATAACCCTTCGTGCTATATTCTTCTAATACTTTTTGTGCATCATCACACACAATATTTACTCTTTGTAAAAAATTATATTTTGAAAAATTTTCTTTAGCTAATTTAACTCTTTCTGCATCTTTTTCTATAGTAGTTAAAAATCCATCACAGGCTTTTAACATAAGCAAACCAGAATAACCAATAGCCGTCCCTATTTCTAAAATTTTTTTTGGCTTTTTACTTTCTACTTGTTGAAACAAAAATTCTGCAGATTTTTCTCTAATAATTGGCACAGAATTTTCTTCGGCATATTTCTTAATAATCTCAAACATAAATTAATCCAAAGTTACAATTGTTAAAATCATAGGACGACGTTTTGTTCTTCTAAAAATAAAGTTTGATATATTTCGTCTTAATGATTGTTTTATTACAGCAGGCTCAACGCCTCTTAAGTCTGCTTCTTTTAATGAAGCGATTATGCAAGCTTTAGCATCTTGAACAAAACTTTCTTGTTCATCAGCATAAACTACACCTCTAGTAATGATAAACGGTTCACTTGTTATTTCCCCAGCGATATTATTTATATTTACACAAACAACACAAATACCATCTTCGGAAAGTTGTTTTCTTTCTCTTAAAACATTGCTGTCCATATCACCAATACCCATTCCATCAACAAGTCTTTGACCAGCAGTAACAAATCCACATTCTTTGATTGAGTTAGGTCCAACTTCTACTTGCATACCAATGCTTGGCAATATTATATTACGCTCTTCAGTTCCAAGAGCCATAGCGAGTTCTTTATGTGTTTTTAAATGTCTGTATTCTCCATGAATAGGAATAAAATGTTTTGGTTTAACTAAACTATGAATTAGTTTAAGTTCTTCTTGACATGCGTGCCCTGAGGTATGGACATCTGCAAGTTCATCGTATATAACATCAGCACCTTGTTTATAAATAGCATTGATAACATTATAAACATTTTTTTCGTTGCCCGGAATAGGAGATGCTGACAAAATGACAAGGTCGTTTGATTTAAGTTTTAAAGTTTTAAATTCTCCAGCCGCCATTCTTGTCAAAGCACTCATAGGTTCGCCTTGACTGCCTGTTGTCATAATTAAAACTTCTTTATCATCAAGTTTATCAACTTTTTCAATATCTATAATGTTTTCTCTGTTGAAAGAAAGTTCCCCTATTTTCATTGCAACTTCACTGACATTAACCATACTTCTTCCAGTAAATGCGACTTTCCTTTTATATTTTTCAGCCAAATCCAAAATTTGTTGCATTCTATGAATGTTGGAGGCGAAGGTGGCCACAATAATTCTTTGTTCTGTATGGTCTTTTATAATTTCTTCAAGAGCTCTACCAACAGATCTTTCACTCATTGAATAACCTTTTCTGCATACATTTGTGCTTTCACAAAGCAACAAATTCACTCCCTTTCTGCCTATTTCTGCAAACCTTGTAAGATCAGTCATAGTTCCGTCAATAGGTTCATAATCAATTTTAAAATCTCCTGTGTGAACAACTGTTCCTGCTGGTGTTGTGATACTTAATGCTAAAGCTCCGGCAATAGAGTGGCTAACTTTTATAAATTCAATTACAAAAGAACCTATTTTAAGAACGTTCTTTGGTTTTACTGCAATTGCTTTCATTTTAATATTTGGATATTCTTTTAATTTGTTTTCTATTAAAGCAATTGATAATCTCGAACCATAAACAGGCACATTTAAGTGTTTTAAAACAAAAGGCAATGCTCCAATATGATCTTCATGTCCATGAGTAATTAAAATAGCTTTTATTTTGTCTTTATTTTCAAGCAAATATGTTATATCTGGTATAACAATATCAACACCTGGTAAATCATCGCTTGGAAAAGTTAAGCCGGCATCAACAACTATAATTTCATTGTTGTATTCAAAAGCGGTCATATTTTTTCCTATTTCACCAACACCGCCGAGAAAAGTGATTTTTAATTTATTATTATTCAAAATAATCCTCCTTTTATATGTAAATTTTTGCAATGAAAAGCAAAAAAATGACATTAACGAATAAACTAAAATTTATTAAATACAAATAAAAGCAACAACACAAAGGTTGCAAAACTTTCTTATGTGTAAATTAAAAATTTATTACAATATAAATTTTGCCTTTTCGATTTTATCTACTTCTTCCAACTTTTTAGGTGAAAGAATTGTATCATAATCAACATAGAACCTCATGCCTTGACTTGAGAAAAATGCGGTCATTTCAAATATGTCAACAAGAGGGAAAGCAATTGGTAAAATTATAATAATAGAATAAATTCCTAAAATTAAAGACAAAACAATTGCGAGTAAGAAAATAACAAAAGCAGTAGAAAAAACTCTTGCGCCCCTTCTTAACATAGCTTTACTTCCAATTCTAAATGCCTTACAAACGCCCACATCAAAAACTACCATGGCAGGAGACCAACCCGCGCTGAAAGTTTGTTTGAAAGCAAATAATACAGATGGAACAATAACGAAAATTAAAGGTAA
Source organism: uncultured Clostridia bacterium (assembly GCA_944384485.1). Taxonomy (GTDB): domain Bacteria; phylum Bacillota; class Clostridia; order Christensenellales; family UBA1242; genus Caccovivens. The sequence continues at coordinate 13,660 of CALWTO010000021.1, read as the reverse complement.
TAGATAGTCAAAAACATTGTTTTGTATTTTTGCTAGTCCAATCATAGAAAAAATAATTAGTGCGTTAAAAGGAATTGAATATAAAGTTTTAATTGAAGCAAATTGAGATGATTTTCTCAAAGTTCTCAAAAAAGTTCCTGTAAAAGACTGTTTTTGGGCAGATGACATAAAACCATACATCATCTCATTAATTACATATTTACCAATGTTAGTTAAAAATGGCAAAACATAAAAAATGATTATACAAAAATATATCCCACCAAAAACACTTTGCGCAAAAATAGTTTGGAAGAAGATATAAAGCATATCTACTATACCTATTAAAACATTTGAAACGGTAAAGCCATAAAAAGTTCCTGTTTTAAATACCTCAGGCAAGTTTGTGCTTTCCCATGCGAGAACAACAGCATCAGTATAAAGATTATAAAATACACATAAAAATCCAAAACATAAAGCAAAACACAAAATATGGAACACCAAAAGTTTCCACACTTTGTCAAAGTTTGCACACAAAAGTTTTATTGAATTTTTAAACATCATAAATCAAATACCAATTCTTAATTTAATTATACAATAAAACAAAAACCTATGCAACAAAATTTTAAACAAAAATTATTTTATTTCAAGAATTTTGTAATTAACAACGCCTGTAGGAAGTTTTATAGATATTGTATCTCCTACTTTTTTGCCAATAAGTGCACTACCAACAGGAGAATGGTAACTTATAATACCTTTTGCAGGATTGCTTTCTGTAGTTCCTAAAATTTTATATTCTACATCTTCATCAAATTCTTCGTCGTAAAGTTTAACAGTAGAGCCAACGCTTACTTCACTCGTGTTCAATTCTTTTTTAGATATAACCTTGCATGACAAAAGAATATCCTCCATTTCTGCGATTTCTGCTTCAATTTGGGCTTGTAATTCCTTTGCAGCATCATATTCACTATTTTCTGATAAATCACCAAATTCTCTTGCTCTTACAATTTGTTCAGTGACTTGTTTTCTTCTTTCAGTCTTATAATACTTTAATTTTTCTTCAAGTTCTTTTTTGCCTTCGGCAGTTAAGTAATGTACTTCCATGTCCATCTCCTTTTATTTTACATATTAAAGAGTATTATACATAAATAAAAAAAATAGTCAACTTTTTTAAGCAAATTTCAAATTGAATTTTTTGCATATAATTGCAAATAATATATGCAAAGGAGCAATAAATGTTTACTATTTTTTCATTTTTGTTAACTTTGATAGGTTGCGTTAACTGGTTAATGATTGGTTTCTTTCAATATGATTTTATCGCAGGTTTGTTTGGTTTCCAGGCAAGTATATTCTCTAGATTTTTTTATATTTTGTTTGGATTATCTTCTTTAGTGTTGGTTTTTAAATTAATAAAAGGTAAAGGTGTTATTGCCGTTTTTTCAAGAAAAAATAAAAATAACACTAAAGAAAATTTTCAAAAAATTCAAAACAAAATTTCCAATTCTCAAAATGCAAATACAGAAGCAGACAAAGATATTTTAAATAATGAAGAAAAAAATGATATAAATAATCAATCACATTTTGAAAATTTTGAAAATCATTATCGAAAATAAGGAGTTTTTATGTTTAAATTTCTATCTATATTCGCATTGCTTACAATTTTTTCGTCCACTTTATTTTCTATTTTATTTTTTAATGTTTTATAGTTATTATTTGTGGTATTTTGCACCTGAATTTATCATAAACGCCCTATAAATTTGCTCAAGAAGCATTATCCTTGCAAGATTGTGAGGAAAGGTTGACTTGCCAAAAGAAATCTTTTTTAAAATTTTATCTTTAACTTCTTTGCTTACTCCATACGACCCGCCTATAACAAAAGTTATTTGACTAGTTTCAAGAGAAAGCGATTGGATTTCTTTTGCAAAATCTTCACTACTCAAATTTTTACCTTCTATAGCCATAAGTATGCCATAACCTTTGCAATGACTTAAAATCGACTTTCCTTCAAAAGCCAAAATTTTATCTATTTCTTTTGCTTCATTGGCTTCTTCTATTTCAATAATTTTTAAATTACAAAATTTTGAAAGTCTTTTTGCATATTCTCTTTCAGCATCTTGCCAAAATTTTTCTTTGAGGTTGCCTACGCAAACTAAATTTATTGTTAGCATTAAATTACTCCCCATATAAAAGTAAAGATTGTAACTCCTGCACTAATTATAAAAATACCAGCAAATAAAATTTTGTGTAAAAGATTATATTTTTGATTTGGTTCTGCAAGCATATCTTTTTCAAGTTTTGACATTAAGCCCATTTCTTGATTATTTTGTTTGTACAACTTGTCAAATTCTTCAAAAGAAATAAAATTTTTAGATTCAATTTCTCTATCATTTTTTACAGCATCAAGTTCTTTTAAATAATTTTCTTTTTTAATTTGGTTCATGATTTTTTCTTGCAATGACTCCATATTTTTTACAGTTGTTTCTTTAAAAAGTAATTTTAACAAAATCTTAAGCAACATTGCAAGCCCGATGATAAACATTATTATAATTAAAAAACCTAGAATGAAATTTGTTTGAATAACAGTGTTAAAAGCACCGATAATTTTTTCAAATCCCAGATTATTAAATGAAGAATAACCTGCAAAAACAGAAATTGCATTGTTCATAAAATGAACAATAATTGCTGGGTAAATTGAATCACAAATTATAGCAATATAACCAACTAAAAGACCAATCAATGTTGCATAAAAAAATTGTTCAATATTCATATGCATAAAGCCAAACAAAAGAGAAGATATAATTAAAGCCCTTGTTTGTCCATGACCTGAAAGACCTTTCAAAAGCATTCCCCTATGTGCAGTTTCTTCACATATGCCGGGTAAAACAGCAGTGATAAAAATATTTATCAAAAAAAGCCAGAAAGGATAACTTGAAATAGTTGTGCTTGAAGAAACAGAGTTGTAGCCGAAAAGTGCAAGCAAAACATTAAAAAACGTTGCAACAAAAATATTTAAAAAATAAACAATAATTCCAATACCGACTGAAATTAAAATTGCTTTTAGACTTATTTTTTTGTAGCCATAAAACTTAAATGTATCTTTTATTCTATTTTTTGTAAGAAACGAAAATATAAAAATCGATATACAAAAAAGAATTAGGATTTGTATGACAATATTTAATAAAATATCGACATAATCGCCTGCATTTTCAAAAACCCCAAAAGCAGAAATCATTCTTAAAACGGCAAAAAGGACTACTATGATAAAGTAGCAAATTAAAGCACTTGTAAAAACTTTATTTTTAGTAAACATAAAACTCCTAAACAAAAATTATAATGTTTTTATAAAATATATTTATTTAAATATTTTTTAAACATTACACTTTTTTTAAACTAATGAATAAATAAGATTAAAAATAAACAAGAATGTAGCAACGCCAAGAGATACCCACAAAAACAATGATGTTTTATTAGTATTTGACGGTACATCATATTTATTATGATGCTTAAAATAGAATTTGTCAATGACAAAAATTAAAATGAAAACTATAACTGCTAATAAAATTGAAAGTAGAATACCCCACCATGTTGTAGGCAAAATCATTGAAAAACCAGTTTTTTGTCCCAAATATGAAAATAAAATAACCAAAAAATTATTTGTAAAATGTGCTATCATACAAGAAATTATTGATCCTGTTCTCATATAGATCAATGCTAAACACATACCAAATAGAAAAGGATAAACAAGTTGTTGCAAATTTCCATGCATTAAGGCAAACATTAACGCAGAAAGAACAATGCTTACACTATCTTTAAATTTACTACGAAGCCCGTTTAAAATCATACCACGAAATACAATTTCTTCACAAATAGCTGGAGCCAATGCAGTCACAAAAATATTTAAAAACAGATAGCCAATTGTGTTTGTTGGCAGAGAAGTTCCTTTCAATTGATATCCAATTAATGCCCACAATTCATCGAAAAGATTAACGAAATTTTGCAGACCAAATAAAGCTATAACACCAATAAAAATTGCCAACAAATAATTTTGCCAACTAATTTTGAAATCAAATCGTGCCGTATTATAAGAAATTTTAAATTTTTTGTTATAAATGAAATATATTGCCAAAAAAGTTAATGTTGTAAAAACCGATGACAAAGCAACAACCCAAACTTGCTCTGTTGTTTCTTCTGGATCTAAACCCGCCATTGCAGATATACTAGAGCAAATCATGAAAATAATAAGCGAAGTTAAAATAGGAGTTATCAAACTCAAAATATAAACTTTGCCACTATCATCTTCGGTATAAAAATTTCTTTTCTCAAAAACTTGTTTTTCTTTTTCCACCATTTCATTATACAACAACAAAGTCAAAAAAACAACAAATATGCTTTACTTTGAAAAAGATTTTTATTATTATAAATATATGAAAAACTTTATGGAAGAAGCTTTAAATTTGGCAAAAAAAGCATTTAGAAAGGGCGAAGTGCCAATTGGTGCTGTTATAGTAAAAAACGGCAAAATCATTGCAAAAGGTTTTAATAAAAGAGAAAAATCACAAAATGCAATAAAACATGCTGAAATCATAGCAATTGAAAAAGCCTGCAAAAAAGAAAAATCCTGGCGATTAGAAGATTGTGACATTTATGTAACACTTGAGCCTTGCCCAATGTGTGCAGGTGCCATTGCCAACGCAAGAATAAGAAACCTTTACTTTGCTTGCCGTGAAAAAACATCAAATGAAAATTTGTGCGAAACTATTATGAAAAGCAACAGATTAAACCATCATACAAAAATAACCATTTTAAACGAATATAAAGATGAAGCCAGTCAACTTTTATCAGCATTTTTTAAAGAAAAAAGAAAAAATAAAACGGAATAATTTCCTTTTTTATTTTATAACAATTTCATAATTTCTTCTTGAAATTTTTCTTCAGTAATTTTTCCTTCATCTTTCATTTTACGTAATTCTTGAATTTTTTTCTCTTTTTCCGTCATTTGTGATTCATCAGTTATATCAACAACATTTTTATCTTTACTTTTGTCTTTTGTTTGATAAAATACAACTGAATCGTTAAAATAAATTGATACAATCATAAGAATTGTTGAAACTGAAAATAAATTTATACAAATTGATATGATTAAAGATGTAACAAAATATCTATATCTTTCTCTAAAATATTTTCCATTACCCCAAAGAACATATATCATCATAGCCGCAACAGCAATCATAAAGAAAAGACTTATAAACTCAAAAATTAAATAAAAAACTGCCGGTCTGTCAATACTTACTGTTTGAAAATAATTTACGATATAAAAAATATCATAAGCAATTCCTAAAAATAAGAAAACAGTAGCAATAATTAATAATATTTTTTTTGTTTTATTCATTTTTCACCTTTAAATAAATTATATACAATCAAATTAATAAGTCAAATTATTTTGAAAGTTTACAACAATATTATATACTAAAAGAAGAAAAATAATTAAGGAGAAATTTGATGAATATTGTTATAACAGGTACTTCTAGTGGTATTGGGAAAGCATTAAAACAACATTACAAAGAAAAAGGTTGCAACGTCATTGGAATAAGCCGAACACATGATGATTACAACTGTGATGTTTCCAATAAACAAGAATTGTCAAAAATTTTTTCTGAAATTTCAAACAAAATAGGGAAAATTGATATTCTTATAAATAACGCAGGTTATGGAATTTCAGGTGCGATTGAACTTATAAATGAACAAGAAATAAAAAGACAATTTGAAGTAAATGTTTTAGGTGCTACAAATGTTATTCAACTTGCTCTCCCTATAATGAATGAAAAAAGTAAAATAATAAATATATCTTCAGCATGTGCTTTGTTTCCTTTACCTTTTAGAGCTTTTTATTGTTCAAGCAAATCTGCTTTAAGTATGTTAAGTGATTGCTTGCGAATGGAATTAAGCAAAACAAAAATTCAAGTAACTGCAATTTGCCCGTGCGACATAAAAACAGAGTTTACAAAAAACAGAGTAAAAAATTTTGAAACCAACGAAAGATATGGAAATTCAATAAAGTTCTCTGCTGAAAAAATAGACTTAAAACAAGATAAAAGAATGCCATTAAATAAAGCAATAAAGATAATGACAAAAATCATTGATAAAAAGAAACTAAAACCTCAATATGTTATGGGAACACGGAATAAAATTTTATACCATTTACAATTTTTGTTTACAAAAAATTTTAGACTAAAAATGCTTACAAAAATTTTTTATAAAAAATAAAAAGACTATTTCATTTTTCTAAATGAAATAGTCTTTTTTTAATAAACTTCTTCTTGATTAAGAGTTTGTTGTTGCTTATCTTCAACTTCCGCAACTAATGCTTCTGTTGTAAGCATTGTAGCTGAAACACTACAAGCATTTTGCAATGCAGATCTTGTCACTTTTGTTGGGTCTACAATGCCCTTTTCAATCATGTCGCAATATTCATTATTTAAAGCATCAAATCCATATGCTTTTTTATCTATGTTTTGCATAATATTGTTTACAACAACTCCGCCATCGATACCTGCGTTTGTTGCAATTTGTCTTATAGGTTCTTCAATTGCCCTTAAAATAATATTTGCCCCTGTTTTTTCATCTCCAGAAAGTGTTTCTGTCATCTCTTTGATGGCTTTTGCAGTTTTTAAAAGTGCAACACCACCACCAGGAACAATCCCTTCTTCAGTTGCGGCTTTTGTTGCAGCAAGAGCATCTTCAATTCTCAATTTTTTCTCTTTCATTTCAACTTCAGTTGCAGAACCTACTTTGATAACCGCAACACCACCAGCAAGTTTAGCAAGACGTTCATTTAACTTTTCCAGTTCATATTCACTTTTTTGCTCTTTTATTTGAGATTTAATTTGTTTTACACGTTCTGCAATTTTCTTTTGATCGCCAGCTCCTTCAACAATGGTTGTATTATCTTTATCAACTTTAACTGACTTTGCTCTCCCAAGCATTTCAAGTTGCAAATTAGAAAAGTCATAACCAAGTTCTGAAGAAATCACTGTTCCACCAGTCAAAATTGCTATATCTTCAAGCATTGCTTTTCTTTTATCACCAAAGCTTGGCGCTTTAACTGCAACAGAAGTAAATGTTCCTCTTAACTTATTTAGAACAAGAGTTGTCAATGCTTCCCCTTCAACATCGTCAGCTATTATAAGTAATTTTGAACCTTGTTTTACAATTTCTTCCAAAATAGGTAATAATTCTTGAATGTTTGAGATCTTTTTGTCTGTAATAAGAATATAAGGATTGTCGAGTTCACAAGTCATTTTTTCAGTATTTGTGCACATATATGGAGAGAGATACCCCCTGTCAAATTGCATTCCTTCAACAATAGAAAGCTCTGTTTGCATAGTTTGACTTTCTTCAACTGTTATTACACCATCTGCACCAACTTTTTCCATAGCTTCTGCAATCAATCCCCCAATTTGTTCATCACCTGCAGAAATTGATGCCACTTGCTTAATTGCAGTTGAATTTTCAACCGGTTTTGAGATTTCTTTAAGTTTTTCAACTGCAACCTCCATTGCTTTAAATATTCCCTTTTTAAGAATAATAGGATTTGCTCCTGCCGCAAAATTTTTCATTCCTTCATGAATGATAGATTGAGCAAGCACGCAAGCAGTAGTTGTACCATCACCTGCAACATCATTTGTCTTAATAGATACTTCTTTTATAAGTTCTGCGCCCATGTTTTCAAAAGGGTCATCAAGCGAAATCTCTTTTGCAATAGTCACCCCATCATTGGTAATCAAAGGTGTAGCGAATTTTTTTCCAAGAACGACGTTCCTTCCTTTTGGTCCTAAAGTAATTTTAACTATGTTTGCAAGTTTATCAACCCCTTTTTCAAGAGCCTTTCTTGCAGAAATTCCCTCTAAAATCTTCTTTGCCATACAATTCCTCCTTTTATTCAACAATAGCTAAAATATCAGCTTGGCGAACTACAACATATTTTTTATCTTCGACAGTAATTTCAGTTCCAGAATATTTTGCGTATAAAACACTGTCGCCCACTTTTACTTGGATTTCAATTTTTTTACCATCCAATTCTCCACCTTGACCAACGGCTACGACAGTAGCAAATTGAGATTTTTCTTGTGCAGCAGTTGGTAAAATTATACCCCCTTTTGTTTCTTCTTGGTTTTCTTTTGGCAGAAGAACAACTCTGTCAAACAAAGGTTTAATTTTCATAATATCCTCCATAACATATATTATACGACACAATAATGAAATCACAAAATAATTTTACAATTTAAAAAACTCATACAATGATTTATTTTGTCATACATTAAAGTGATAAAACATAAAAAGGAAATAATCAACAGTTTATGCCAAAATTTTTAAAAATAAATAAAAAAAATATTTTAATTGCAATAGGTGTTTTTTTATTTGTATTGTTTTTATTTTTTGCCAATCTTTTATCTTCATTTTTGCTTATAAAAACAGATAAAACAACTTACTCTTTAAGTTCAAATCCTTTAACTTTTTACACAATATCATTTGACAAAGCATTAAGCGAAAAAAGTGCACAATCTCTCGCAACAGATTATCAAAAACTTGGTGGAAGTGGTTATGTAATTGAACATGAAGAATACTTTTATATTTTAAGTTCAAGTTATTTAAATAAAAATGACGCACAACTAGTTCAAAATAGTATAAAAACAAACCAGAACATAGAAACAACGATGATTGAACTTAAAGCAAATTCAATAAATTTTAATATATCTTTAGACAGTGAAGAGAAAAAGGTTTTTCAAAAAGCATTAAATGCTTTTGAAAACGCATATAAACTATTGTTTGATATAGCAATAAGTTTAGACACTTTAGTATATAATGAAGTTTCTGCAAGATTAGCAATCAATTCTGCTTTTTCAACTATAAACACCATTGCTTCTGATTTTGATATTTTATTTGGAGAAGTAGAAGAAGAAAATATTAAAACGTTAAATTCTTATTTAAAACTTTTAACTCAAACTATGCAAAAACTTTGTAGCGGTTTGACTATATCAAAAGAACAAACACTTTCATCATTAATAAAGTATAGATATTGCGAAATTATTGATTTATCAATTAAATTAAGTAATGAATTAAACACAAATAAAAACTAAGCTAATTTGCTTAGTTTTTTATGCTTCTTCTTCATGTGATAAGTTTTCAACTTCAGATTCAAGTTTACATTTGTAAACAGATATTTCATATGCTGTTTTGTTTAAACTTTCCCCATCTTGATTTTGTTTTACATAATTTCTTGATTGAATTCTTCCTTCAACATATACTTTCGTTCCAACAGGCATCGCCCCCATGAATTTTGCATTTCTTCCCCAAACAATGCAAGGCAAATAGTCGGATTTATTATAATTTGGTCTATTTACAGCAAGCAGAATATCACAAATCTGTCTTTCAAAAGGGGTAACTCTATAAATTGGTGTTTTGCAAATATAACCAGTTAAACAAATTTTGTTACAATCATGCTCATCTAGATCTTTTTCGCTTAAAATGTCTTTTGCAAAAAAGTTTAATATTAAGTGACTTTTTCCATCTTCTTGTTTATTTCTGCTTCTAAACTCACCTTTTAGTGCTAACTTTATTCCAGGTTTTAATTCAATATTGCTACTTTGTAATAAATTTTGTGATATTGTAACAGGTAATGTATCAACTGTTTCAGACAATCTAGAAACAATTAATTTAAATTCATAAAATTTTTCTCCATTACTTTCAAATTCTAAAGTAGTTTCTGGTGCTACTTTCCCAATAAGCTGACCTTTGTTGTTCGACAAACCGATTAATGTTGTGTTTTCCATAATTTCTCCTTTTAATTTGAGTGTTGCACTCCATTTCTATCAATTGTATAATTTGATTTATAAACCAAATCACCAACTGAAGTAACTTTGTAACCTTCTTTTGTCAATCTTTCAAGCACCATTCTTGTTGATTCAACCACATTATCCGCATTGTTATGCATTAAAATTATTGAACCACTTTGAACTTTTTCCATAACCCTTTTTGTAACATCTACACTCGAAAGTCCTTTCCAATCAAGAGAATCAACATCCCATTGAATAGGTATTAAATTTCTTTCACTACACGCATTAATAAGGTCATTGTTGTAAGAACCATATGGTGGCCTAAACAAAGAAACTTCTTTCCCAGTAATTGCTTTGATTTTTTCGATAGAAATATCTAATTCTTTAGCAATATTTTCAGTACTTATTTTAGCCATATCAGGATGAGTATTAGAGTGCGTTCCTATTTCTATTCCCGCTTCATCAATAGCTTTAACCATTTCAGGATATTTATCAACCCAAAATCCTACAAGAAAAAATGTAGCTCCAGCCTGATATTCATTAAGTACTTCCAAAATTTCTTCCGTTTTGTCAGCTCCCCATGCAGCATCAAAAGAAATAGCAACTTGTTTTTCTTGAGTTTCCACTCTGTACACAGGTACTAGCCTTGAACTATAACCAAACCAGACTTGAGCAGCGGCACCCCCTTCTATTGACAATGCAAGCAAAACTGCAACAACCACCATTGCAAAAAAGATTTTAATTGTTCTTGATTTGACAACACAAAATGGCATACAAACCTCACTTTTAATAATAGGATTTTTATAGATAAAGACAAATAAGAAAAAATTATTATTTTGCAGAAAAAAAACAGAATTTGTCGAAAATCTATACAATAATATATTAAAAGAAAATTTAATTATGCCTTCTTTTATAAAATAAAAAAACAGTCTTTAAAAAGACTGTCTTATTTTTAAGCTTTTGTCCAGCCAAAATCAGGATCAGTTATTAATTCTGTTATATCTTGCGTATAGAACTGCCCAAGCCAAGTCAAAGATTTTGGAATTGGACATGAATTTTCATTTATCCAAGCAAATTCAGCAAAGCTTGTTATATTATTGCCTTCTGTATCAGTTGCCCCAACATAAAATTTACCATTTGCATTGATGTATAAACAATTTGAGATTGTTCCTCCGTTTGCTAAAATCATTTCATCATTTGAAATCGAATAGCAATTTGAAATTACACAACTAGCACTTGCACAAATACTTGCTGCCATGGTATTTGATTGAATATTGGCTTCATTACCTGAATTTTTTATGCTACCACTTTGTATTAGCCCGGCTACACCACCTGCCATTCCATTAGGAACATTACATGTAACTTTTCCAAAGTTTAAAGAATTTTGAATGTTGGCATTTACTCCGCCACCTAATATTCCGCCAGCAGCCATATAAATTGCAGTGACATCCGCGTAATTTTTACAATTTATTATGTTGTAATTTCCCGCGTATGAGACTATACCTCCACAAATCATTGCTTTTGAATGAGAATCAACAAGAATAACATTACAAATTGTTGATTGTTCATTATCATTACTAGCAACTCCAAAAATACCACCTGTATAATCTTGGTATTGACTATGCAACCCTTTAATAACATAATTATTACCATTGTAATTTCCAGCAAAAGAACGTCCTTCTCCGTTACTTGCATTCATATATCCTATTGAATTCCACAAGTGTGCACTCAAGTCTATATCGCAAGTTTGTTCAAAATAAACACCTTCAAAAAATGGATATCCCATTGTTCCAGGTTCCTTTCCACTAATATCTCCATTGTTTACTTCATATGCAAGCAAAGATAGTTCTTCAGCTGAAGATATTTTAAAAGGTTCTTCTTTACTTCCATCACCACCATTAAAAGATTTTGCTCGATAATCTTTCCAATATGTTGGTCTATACTCTTTTATTTTAGGATAACCTTCGTTTTCTCCGGTTTTAAATTCCCATATAGAATCAAAATCCCAAAATACAGTGAACCCTTTAATTATTGCTTCAAAATTGTAATACCAATTTGATTCAACTTGGAAAAATTCTTCACTTTTAAAAGTATCAAATGTTAATTCACTATTAAGTTGACCAAAATTCGATACAACGCCTTCACCTACAGAACTAGCATAAAAATTTGTTCCATTATTATTAAAATTATTAGTTCTACTATAGAATAAAGCATCTGCACCTATCTTTCCATTAATAATTCCCAAGCTATAATTATTATAGCAAGAGAAATTTCCCCAATCTCCACTTATTCCTCCAACATAATTTGAAGTAATTGTTCCAACATTAAAGGTATTGGAAGTATATCCGGTGCCAACTATACCTCCAACATAAAAATGTCCAACCTGATAATTATCTTCATAATCTACACATGATATGTTGACTTCCCCAATATTATAGGAAGTACTAACCGAACCAGCACCACATACACCGCCAAAGTATCTCTTAATGCCCTTATTATAAATAGTGTAAGGTCCATATCCGGCAAAATAAATTTCCCCAGAATTAAAGCAATTTATAATTGTTCCAAGAGCATTACTTGCAACCCCACCGGTTATACCTCCTACATAGCCTAATCCCGATACACTTGCTTTGTTATAACAATTATTTATAATTGTATTATTATAACAGTAACCTGCAATTCCCCCTACATAAACATTTCCTTTTATGTTGGAGTCTATAATTCCTAAATTTTTTATCTCTGCTTGGTAACTACTACCATATTCTGTACAAACTAAACCAAACAGTCCTTGCAAATTCTTTGAGTGACCATTGCCAAGAAATTCATGTTCATCACTCATTGTCTCATCAAAATCTATTATATTAACGTTTGTATTCAACCCAGAAATTGTGTAAAAATCTCCATTATAATTTCCAGAAAAACCCTGCCATTTATCGTTCTCCCAAAGGTCTTCTTTTGCTTGCCCAATAGGAGTCCATGCATATTGCGACATATCTAAATCTTTTGTTTGTTTAAAATATTTGTCAACATAATTATATGGTTGATCACTATTCAATACACTATAAGATAAATAAGCTAAATCATATTCAGTTTCAATCAAATAAGGATCTTCTTCAGTCCCCTCTTCTTCAAAACCTTGATGATTTCCCACAACTTCTTCATCGGTCCAATAAATTATATTTGATTCTCCTTGAAATTTTATAGGAATGTTTTCATTGACTTCTTCATTTATTTGCCATATATAATCAAAATTCCATAAATTAGGAGCAAACCAATTATTTTCGTCTGTATACCATTGTAAATCTGAAGATTTTGACATTAAAGTCTCTAAGTGAATAGAATTATTGATACTATTGGAGCATTCATTTTTATATATAGACTTTAATTGTCCATAATTATTATTATAATAGCAATTAGAAATTTGAACATTATCTCCATAAGAATTGACTATACCTACGAGAGCTCCAGATTGTGAGTTGCTTTCAAAAGTCCCTATATTAAAACAGTTTATAATTAAATTAGAAGTATATCCTGTAGCACCTAAAATTCCTCCAACATTAACACCTTCATAAATGTAACCAGAATTATAACAATTAATTATTTCATTACTTTCTCCTGCTATGCCCCCTACATTTTCTTCTCCCCTAATTTTACCAGCATTATAACAATTGTACACACTACCGCTACCAACAATACCTCCTACTTTATAATAAGAAAACACATTTCCTGTATTATAACAATTTTTTATGATACATCCACTACCAGCAATACCACCTACTAAATCAGAAACATACTCTCTTTCATCTAATTGTCCAGCATTTACAGTAACTTTTCTTCCTGAAATATTTCCA
>CALWTO010000020.1 GCA_944384485.1 uncultured Clostridia bacterium | reverse complement strand
TGTAGTGCTACGGCGACCACCGAGATCAACACTCCTTCCCCACCCAGTAGGCTTCGTAGCTGCCGGTCCAGTTGGTCCGGCAGCACCAGTAGGACCTGTTGCACCTGCTAAACCTGTAGCACCAGTAGGGCCAGTTGCTCCAGTTCCTTGAGGTCCAGTTGGGCCAGTAGGACCTGTAGGACCTTGTGCACCAGTAGGGCCAGTTGCTCCTGTTCCTTGTGGACCGGTTGGCCCAGTTGGTCCAGTAGGCCCTTGCGATCCAGTTGGTCCAGTTGCCCCAGTTCCCGTAGGTCCGGTAGGCCCAGTAGGCCCTGTTGCACCTGTTAAACCAGTTGAACCAGTATTACCTTGAGGTCCAGTAGGACCGATAGGCCCAGTAGGACCGGTTGGTCCAGTTGCACCTTCAGGAATGAAAAAAGTTAAATCTGCAGTAGAACCAGAACCACTTTGCACAACAGAAGCAGGTTCGCCAGCAGCAAGAGTGTTTGTAGCAATAACATCTATTGTTGTTACTGTTGCTCCAGTAGGGCCGGTTGGTCCAGTAGGGCCAGTAGGACCAGTAGGCCCTTGAGGTCCTGCAGGTCCAGTAGGTCCTGTAGGTCCAGTTGCGCCTGAAATAATTAAAGGACGACAACATGGGCGTTGAGGCATGCAACAATTTGGTCTATTGTTTCCAAAAAAGTTAAAAAGCATAGTTTTCCTCACTTGGAGTTTTTATACTCCAATGCATTGTATGTTTAAAAATTGAAAAATGTAAGAAAAAATGATAATTTTAATAAAAACATCTTGAAATTTAATAAATTTTGTATTATCTTTATAATATATTTTAGGAGTATAAAATGGAAGAAATAAAGCAAGAAATTTTAAATGTAATTAAAATAATTGAAGAAAAAATAGATTTGATTAAAAAGTCTATGGAAAAGTACAAAAAGCAAAACATAGACACTGTTCAACATTATTCCGATACAGTGGCTGAAGAATTGATAAAAAATCGAAAAAACACATATGAAGATTTTTTTGAGAAAATAAATTTAATGATGCGTAATTTTTCAATTAATCACAATCAAAACATATACAAAATGTTTTTAAAGGAAGTTTATGAAAACGATTTTCTTTCTAAAAAAAGTGAAAACGATTTTTATGATTTAATGAATAGAGATATTCAAAATATGAATATTGAAAATAGATTGACATATTCAATTGTTACAGAATTTTACGCCAAAAATGCAGAGGCTGATTTAAAGTATTATAAAAAACTTTTGAAAGTTTTAAAATATTTAAAAGAAACAACAAATAAAAAACAAATTAAAACTGAAGAAAATGAAAATCAATAAATTATGGCTGGACATTTATTTGATTGAGTAAATTTTGTAAATTTAAATTTATTAGGTACGCAAGTCTGTTTTGCTCTGGTATGTTTATCTGTTCTATTAAATTTTTTGAAAGTTCTATCGATTTTGTCAAATATTCTTTTGCTGACAAAAGGGTAGAATTTTTTTCAGGCAAATTTAAAGGTGAAGAAAAGAAAGAATAGTATAAGTTGCTAATCAACAATTCAATTTTACATAATTGATCTATGTATTTATCTTCTGTTAAAATTTCTTTTGTATAAATGACATAATTATACAAATCTTGAATGTTGTTTTTTAATGTAACCATAGAATTTTCATTGTTTGAAGAAGAACAAACAAAAATACTGTTTGATTTACATATTTCATTTTTTTCTGTCAAAGTATTATGTTTTAAAAAAAACTTGTGCATAAGGAAACTCCTTTTACACAAGTTTATATGTTTAAAAATTTTTATTTGTTAAAATTAAATTTTGTTATACAACCAAATCCGGATAAACAGCATGTAAAATTTCTGGTATCCCAAGTGTAATGAATAAAACAAGCGCAAGAAGAACTACGATACCAATAATTGTGTTTTTAATTCTGTTTTGTGCATTTTTTCTTGCATCTTCACTTTCACTTTTGGCAAGGTTTATTCCCAAAATGATTGCGTAAACAGAGCCTGCGCCACCAAGGACGGCTAAAATGGTATAAAGGATTGTAGGCAAAGTACCATACAAATCATTTAACCATGAAAGTGAACCTAGATATTGATAAGCATTGAGTAAAGACAAGATATTCATTTTTTGCTCCCAAATTTTTTAATATATTTTAATAATAACACATTTTTTTTTATTTAGCAACGAATTTATAAAAAATAAAAAACAGGGGAAAATGTTTTTTATAAAGTGAGACAAAAAAACTCTTGAAGAATCAAGAGTTTTTGATTTGTTTATTATCTAGAAAGTAATGTTATGAATGATTGAGTATTATCTCCCAATTCCATTCCATCTTTTACTCCAAACGCATCAAGAAGCATTGGTAAGAATGTATTAAAGAATAAGATAAGAACAATTGTTACACCAACAGCAATTGCAACAGTGATCAAATGTTTTTTTGCCTCATCACGTTTGCTTTGGTCTTCTGCTCTCGCAAGTCTTACACCTAAATAAATCGCATAAATTGCTCCTACTGCACCAACAATACCTAAAACAACCCATAAAACTATTGACAAAATGTTAAAAACACTTTGAAGAACAGCATATTGGTCTTGATTTTCAAATCCACTGAAGAAATCGCTCCAACTTCCTGCTAATGCTAACAAACTCATAACATAACCTCCTATTTGAGAAATATTTTTATTTACATGCTCATGATAACACAAAAAAAATAAATTACAAAACGATTTTTAACATTTTTTTACAATTTTTTCATTTTTTTTC